>NZ_JBYTDY010000003.1:0-139537 GCF_058791835.1 Paenibacillus sp. EB106-04-04-XG159
CTCTGTTAAACCGAGCTGAGGAAAATAAACCAACTGTTTTTGTTTTTTACACTGTCTACTTGACAGGTAGCACTTCAGATAATCCCACGGCTCTTATTATTTTGCTAATATCAAAGCTATTACCATCGCAGCTATTCCTAATATTACAGACACTGTTAATCCAATTACCGTGTTTCTGGTCGTCTTCGATTCTTCTTTCACATCATTAAACGACTCTTTTAAATCACTTTTCATTTCAGCAATGGCTGCCATCATTCGATCTTCACGTTCTTTTGCTTCTTCGCGAAACATTCTATTTTGTTCAGCCAGGGCTTCTCTATATCGTTGCTCTCGTTCTTGAGAATCAATAATAATTTTGGAGTCACGATCCCGATTTTCTTGCTTGTGATCCCTAATGTCTTGATCCAAACGATCTATCAGAGTCTTTATCGCATCGTCCATATTATCACCTCCAGAACTTGTATATGCAGATTGTTCGTGCCCGATAACTACTTCTTGTATGATATGATCAAATTTGCTTTGACCTTCAAGGTAACTAAGTACATAAGAAGGTAAACTTTTATTTGAACTAAAGCCCACTGACTCCAATAAATGTTTAGTTTTTTTATAGTCCCCTAAATCAGTTGCAGTTTTATTGCTTAACGCCTGCATTTATATGCAACTCCTTCTTCTTAACCATGAAGAAGTATTTTCCAAGTTCATCATCATTAAGAAAAATTCGTATTTTAAATTCACCTTCACATGTAATCATAACATTGCGAATGCCGAAATTAACAGTTAATTCACCAAATTCATCATTTCCAACTCCTGAAGATCCCATAAGTTGTTGGGAGAATATCTCCTTGTCTTCAGCATCTATGCAGTCAATTTTTATAGTAAAATCACTTGCTGCAGGCACTTTCGAAATACCAGCTGCAACATCGAATGACATGAGCGTTGGAATAAAAGGAACATTAAGTCGTTGAATCGGTTGCACAATAAGTAATTTCTGTTCATTGTCTGGTGTTGGTATATTATTTGCATTTTCACATAACAAAAGAAAGTTCAAGTTCGCCTGTGCCATTACGGATCATGCTCCTTTTTTAAGCTTCGATAAATACCCATTCGACAAATAATCTTGAATTCCTTTTTATTTTAATAAGGAAATGTTTGATGGCTATATCAATATTAGATTTACCTTTCTATGATTAAAAAGAGCCGACAGAATGCTTTCCAGCCGACTCTTTCCACCGATGCTTTTGGATTTGCAAAGATAATGCCATTACATCTATTCAATGTACATCATTATTTAATACTCCGAGACAATATGATCGTGTTAAGCCAAGTCAGCTCCGAGACGGTCAGCGTCCCATTCTCCGCTTTCTGGATCCAAGACTTGTCTGTTATCAATCCACGCTTGTGCATATCCTTCAGTGTGTCCACAAGCATCTTACGTTCATTATCAGATAACTTCAATGTGTCGTCCTCCTCTATTACATCGTATTTATACAACTCATACCTCTCAATTAGATCAATGAGCAACTGAGGATACTTCGGGTCGGTCGCATACCCTCCAGCGCGGATCGCATGCGCAGCTGTCTTGTAGTCGGCATCTATGACACCGTGATAACGGTTAGGCTTGTCCCGCGTGCCGTTTAGTATCAGTTTGCTATGATCAGTGATGCTCTCGCCCCAGTTATGGTAGTGACGGAACTGTGCCATGATGTAATACTTTTCGCCGTTCGGCTTGTACTCGGCAGTGCGGTACTCGCCACTGCCAGCTGAACCAGTCCCTTTAATGCCAAACAGATTATTACCGCGCTTAGTCAGCCCGGATTCGCCCCAGTTACTCTCCAGAATCGCTTGCGCGATCGTCAACGATGCAGGGATACTTGTACGCTGCATATCTGCAACAGCATATGCCGCGATCTTGGAGATGAAGTCATTTGGCTTCATGTTGTTCACCATCCCCTTTCTCATTCAACTGAGCTAGCACCTTCTTCAGGAACGCCGGTAGCGGCACATTCAATATTCCAAGGTTCTCGACAATACTTAACCCCTCGCGGCCAATGTAGAAATACAATGCAAACGTGCGGAATATCGCAGAGTCATTGCCGATCAATTGATCTAACATAACCGCTAACGCTATTACCACAAATACAACAGCTTTACGGACGCCGCCCCAGAACATAACCTCACTATTGAGTGTCTTGGTACGGATGGCGCCTAAAATCCCTGTTACGTAATCTGCAACCATGCAGAACACGAGTATTTTAAGCGCGATATCCCACCCACCAAGGAACATGCTTACGCCTGTACCGATTCCAGCTACCACAGCGCTGAACGTATTTTCTTTCATATACACCCCACCTTTTAGGTATAAAATAGCCCACGACCAGTGATTGAGGGCATAAAAATAGCGCTAACCGATTCGGCTGCGCTTAGTAAGTCTTATTGGTGATCTCCGTGAATTCTTCCGCTGTGATTACGCCGAATGCGACATATTGCCGAAGCTGCTGCTCTTTCGCCCATCCCTTACTGTAATAATACTGCAATCGTTCAAAGTCGCTGTTAAACATTTTACTTCGCCTCCAGTTCAAGTAATCTAAGCTCTAAACCAACAACTGTATTACCAAGTGCTTCGTTTTGTGATTGTAAATCAAGAATCTGCAAGTCTTTTTCGACCATCTGACCGCCAAGTACGTCATTCTGTTGCCGTAGATCTAGTGATGTTAATTCGTGCTGAACCATCTGTTCACCAAGCAAATCTACTTCGACGCTTAGCGGCTTCCGATACACTGGCGGCTGTTCTGGATGTTCGGGATCTGGATAACTAAACTCCATCTCTCTTGTTTCTAGATTTACTCGATAACCATTGCATGCTGCGAAGTCTTGCGCATATTGACCATATTCAAACTGCAACACATCGAACGTGTCGCGGTTACGCTCGGACAAAGCGCTGTATGCTTCAATATCTTGGTCAATAGTTGTCTCAATTACAGATTCAGAACGTTCGCCAGTGTTGATAATCACATTTCCTGTTGCGACATCATAATAAATTCGTCTGCCAATCTCGTTCATAACGTCCCCCTATTCCCATGCGTACCATGAATAATTCTTATTTGAAGAATTTGCATTCGTAGCAACGAAGCCATTACTGTTTGTCGTTACTTGATCCGAAAGATAATTAGTGCCCGAAACATTAGATCCGCCACCATACTGAGTTACCCAAGCATCGTTAGACACGCTATTAGATTCTTCTGAATAAAACAACCAATGAAACTGTTCTGCAGGAAAGTAGTAAGCATTTAAATAAACAGTCTTTGGCTTAAATCCAATACCTGTAACTGTTAATTTGTTAGAAGCGTCAGCCGTTGCCGTTCCTTTGGCAAATTTCTTACCGGTTTGTATCTGCCGTATCTTAGCTGCTAACGTTGCCCATGTATCATTTGTAGTCGCTGATCCACCCATGGCGTTGATAGATGCGACTACTGCAGCTTTAGCATCAACGCCAGATTGCTTTACCGAGTCTATTTCGGCTAGAATGTTCCTACCACTCACCCACATCTCACCATTTCCTCTTACGGCAACTATAGGTTTGTATGTCATGTTTCCATCATGCGACATTGAACCAATTGAGAAACTACCATTCCCGTTGTTAAGCGGGAAAAATGCAGACAGGTTATATGTTCCGTCCATGTCTTGCCCTAATCCTGAATACAGGTGGTCGGATGTTCTACGGTACATATACATCTTTTTCTTACTTTGCTCGAATGAAATATCTCCGCTTATATTTCCACCTTCAGATGTTATTACCTTAATCCACGGCTGCCAAACTCTGCCGCCTCCGTCGTAACTGTTTCGATACCAAACGTTTCTTGTGTCGTGCTCAAACACCAGTTGTTGAACCCAATTTTGGTTAGGGGCGTTCGAAACAAACATGCCGTAAAACTTATTTCTGTCAGGTGTGTTAATTCCGTTAATAACGTTATAAATTCCCGGAGTTATTAGCGTGTTAACATCAATTGGATTATTCAAATCACCAACCGTTTTGCTTACCGCACTAGCATTTTTAGCATTAGTCTCTGCTTGATTAGCTTTAGCTTGTGCGCCTGCAGGAGTCTCCTTGGCATCCCACGATGCCTGTTTAGCTGCTGTAACATGCTTACTATTGTCCGCAGCATGTGCGTCAAACTCGCTCTTGGTTGCGGCACCTATGCTCTCTGGCGTGATGCCAGAGAGATCAATATTAGCCACAGCGTCAGCATTCCTCTTTAATTCTTGGTCTACCTTATTAAAGTTTTCGTTGAAATCCTCCACGTTGTAGAAATCATTTTCACCAGGAAGATTCAGCCCATAATTCGGCGTTGTCGTTGCCATTAAATCACCTCATTTCGTAATTCATCGTGTGTCATGGATGCCAACTGAGCATGGGTAAATTGGGATAATACTGAGTGCTTGTTATACATGATCGTGACGGTACAGATTAAGTTAGCAGGCGCTGATCGGTTTATTAGAGCAACCACATCGCTAAACGATGACTTGGATGTAAGCGCCAGCTTTACTGTCAGCGTATAAGAACCGCTGTTAATCTCTAGCGTAAAACCGTCCTTACCACACAACGTTTCAAGCTGAGTGTATAGCGTTCGTTTAGTGATCGGAATCTGCTCTAAAATACGAGTAATGATGCGGAAGCGTCGGGAATCCTCATCATCAGCTGTCTTGCCGGTTATCTTAAGTATGGACTCCCAACGTATAATGCCGTTATCAGTCAAAGTAAACACAGAAAAATCACGCGACATGTTGTTGATCAAGTCTGTGATCGTGTTAATCTCCAATTGCTCAGCAACTGCCAGTGCTTTAAGCTCAGCTATATCCTGCAGATAATCTGGCCAGTAATCACGAAGCATTGTTCGTCACCGTCCCGAGTAACGGGATCTCTGTCGCAGCTAGTACAAGATTGGCAGCTGACCCGTTCAGTGTAGTGCCTGAGATATCTAACACACCTGGCACGGCTAGTATCTTAGCATCGAGTTGACTAATGCGCAGCACGACCGCTTCTACGTCTGCCCAGCCACTAATTGAATCGCTGAGATAGCTCTGTATGGCTGCTGACACGGCGTCCTTAACCCCGTTCCAGTCGTAACCAGGTTCAAAGGTAAGATTAAACGATACATTGACTGTTAGCCCTGTCACACCATCGACGGTAACGGTATGGCCGATCGGAGCCCAGCCTTTGCCTTGACCTTGATAACCTGGTGGATCGATCTCCTGCTGGACTGACTGTATAAGCTCTGTAGATGGCACGCCGGCGGCGCTGTCAGTAATGACTAGCTTGACAGTACCGCCGCCATTCCAGGCCGGAAATACCTTGCACGCGCCTACCCCCGCCACCTGCTCCATTTTTGCGCGATAGTCCGCTACGTTGCCGCCGAATGCCTCTGTGTTGAGCGAATCATAATATCTGGCTCTCAACGATTCGTCAGATTCTTCATCCTCACCATATATCAGCACGTCCGTCATAGTCGCACTGGTCAGCCCATTAATGTAATCGATCGGTAATAAGATGCCGGTATACTCGTTGCCGATATCTCCTAGCTCCTCTGAGGTCAACTGATACTCTCCAGCTTTGATCTTAGCTGTTACGGCATAGTTGACATCTCCCCCAGAGAATCTGGCTCCGATCAGCACCTCTGCACCTGTTAACAGCCCTTTGCGTACAGCAGCTGTCGCTGGCAGTCGGAACACGCTGCGTTCCTTCGCCTTGTTCGTCAGATCGACGCCCGTCGCAGTATCAGGAAAGGCACGATCCATCTCAGTCAAAAAGATAGAATAGAGCATCGCTAATTCAGCAGCTGCCGGCGCGATCGCTGTATAGATAACGGATCCCTCGCGCTTGTCCAGAGTATCTGGTACCCGATCAAGGCAACGCTGGAGTATCGCATCATATGTCACTGTTGATTGATCTATTGCCACCTAGAACGTCACCTCTTCCTGGATCTGTACGTCGCCAAAAATAGAAACAGCGGTAAACTCTACCGCTGCCGAACGTTTATCGATATATTTTATGTTAAAGTCTATCACATCGGTTATCCGCTCATCAGCGGTTAATGCTTCAGTGATTACGCGCTTGATCTCGCTCTGCAGCACATCTCGACTCTTGCCAAGCAGGTTATCAATCTCAGCTCCGTAATCCCAGCTAAAGATCAAATATGCAAAACGTTTGGTTCGCAAGATCATGTAGATCGCTTGTTTAACAGCATCTATGCCATCAATCGTGCCTTCGATTCGATTAGTGCTAAAGTTAACTGCGTATGTTCTCGACGGTTGTTCGGCTTGTGTTTCAACCTCGACAATCTCGCCTATGTCTGCAAACGTATCTGTATTGCTTGGAGTTAGTGCCATCTATACACGCCCCAATACTAAAAATTGTTGACCTCCATGATTGCGAAGCATAACCACCTTGTCGCCGCTAGAAACGGTTGTTCCTTGCATGATGATAATTGCTTCACCTTCTATGGGAAAACGGTTGTCAACCAATATCTGAAGCGGTGACGATGATTTCACATCTCCATACACAATCATCATGGGATCTGAACTATCATTAGTTTGCTTTGATAACTTTTTTATCGCTTCGCTAAGCATTAAACAACCCTCACTTCTAACGACATGGTTCCAGCTAACAAATCATGGGTACATGATTCTATTATATACCATCCAGACATGTTGATAGATTTGATCTTCACGAATACTGACCTTCCAGCTCTTATGTTTAGGTCGGATATACCTTCCATACTTAGCTCCATGGTGGGTCTGTTCATTAGCTTCAGCATGTTTTTTGCTTGCGCATCAACCTGTGCCTTGTTCATGTCTGAATTGACAACTTCATGGTGCTGCAATATACCCCAACGTTTCATATTGTCGGAGTCTTGTGCAATATACACGTCACGTCTACCAGTATCCTTGTTGTCTTTAACCAACTTGATTCGGTTGAACGTATCGCTGTCTATGCTGCGTTTACGGTCAAACTCTGTTATCAAGCTATCATCACCGATGATAATGTTTAGGCGTGTATCCTTGACGTTTGATACTCTTAGGCTTCCGTAATCGTCCCATAGATAGAACATCTCACCTTTGTTCATCAGTGTTCTGTCAAGTGCTTCTAAGATGGTATCAAATAGTGTTTTGCTATCCATCACAAGCGAGTTAATGACATACATGGTATTAGCCACTTGACCAAGTATAATTTTGAAGTCTGCCGCTATTTGTGTGACTATTTGGTCGGCACGTTTACCAGTAAATACATATGTTTCTTTGTTCTTCAGGTATCGCATTTGGTCATAAGCCAGTACATCAATTTCACCGTTGTGGTTGACTGTATCCTTGAATACGTAGCCATGAAAGATATTCAGCGAGTTAGTTTTTACCGCTATAATACCGCCTTCTATGATATTAACATTCTTGTCATTAATCATAGTGAAGTCGAATTGAGCAGGTGCGCCTTTCCTCACTGTTTTCCATGTTGCTTCAGTAATCAAGGTTGTAATGTCATGAGCTGCGCCAGTATCTATGTTTTGGTACATTACCTGTATCATAGTTTCAACACCTGATTAGGGTAGATTGTGTACTTCGGCAGACCAGTTCCTTTATTCCTAGCATCGATCATGGCTTTGTTTTTTGCATAAAGCTCAGGATACTTGCTACCGTCATTGTATCGCTTCTTGCATATAGACCACATGCTTTCGCCTTTGACAACTGTATGTGTTTTAGATGGTGGCGGGCTTCCTGCTCGTTTATTCGTTCCTGCTGTTGCCTTCTTACTGTTGTTAGATAGTATAAGCCGCTTCGCTTCGTATGTTTTCCATTCCTTCAGCGTGATAGAGAAATAGATATCTCCTACCTCACCAGCTCTTTCCTCATAATCAAAGTTCTCAATAGACATATTTATGTTAATGTCTAAGTCTGAACCGTATAAGGCGAATCTTACAGGAAGTTTTTTGAACCGTTGCCCTTGTATTGCTTTCACATAGTCAGAAGGATTTAAACGACCAGCTTTAGATGTTACGTATGGAGCGTTATGCAGCGGGAAATGAGATTCAAAGGTAACTTCTCTCAATCCCATCTCCTTCAGCACGTTTATTTCACCTATTCCAAGAACGGTGTATGTTTCATTCGTTCCAGCAGACGAAACCTTTATCGACTCAGGAAGAACAGGGAATTCAATCCGTCTGTTCTCCAAGATAAGAAACATTTGATACTTCATGAATTCCCCTCCTATGCGTATACACTTTCTGCGTTAGCTGCAATTTCTTCATCAAGTTTCTTGGCAAGGCTGTTCATTACGTCGTCAATATCTACCTTCTCGCTTATGGTAGCTTGCATTGATACTTGAGGTGTCAACGTAACGAAGTTCTGAACATACTTCATTTCGGCTATGTCCTTCAACATCTGCAAATCTTCATCAGCAATGTTGACTTCTTTTTCAATCTTTCCTACCTTATCAACCTTGCCAACATCAGGTACGAAGTTGTCTCCACCAGCACCGCCGAATTGATTTACGATTTCCTGTGTTTTATCTTTATCGTCTTCAGGAGGTTTTTTGAAAAGTTCGCCAACGGCGTCCGTTATATCCTTGCCTATGTCTTTACCAATATCAAAACCGCTGTCGAACGCTTCACCTGTGTCTATCTTGTCCATACGGTCAAGCTCTACTTTTCCTTTACCGAATGTTTCATCAACCTGTTTGCTCAGGTTGTCTCTGAACCCTCGTACAGCGTCGGACACACCTGTATCAAACACAGCATCGATCGCATTGGCAATCGTCTCTACAACCCCCATGACAACATCGAACATGTCATATATCAATCGGATGATAGATCCGACAGGATCTGATAGGAAGTTAGCGAAGAATTCACCGAATGTTGCAAGCAAGTTCCACAAGTCAGCAAACAAGTTGTAGAAGAACGCATAAAACCCACCCAATATACCGCCGATGAATCCGAACACATCTTCGAATGTGACTCCTAAGCTAATGAGTACAGCGGCAACGGCTGCTATTGCTAGTCCAATCAACATGATCTGCCAGTTCATAGCCATCCATGCAGCGGCTTGAATCAATACAGGAGCTACCATACTCCACAACCTAACAATCATTAGCGGGAATTGCTGATAGATCCACAACGCCAGTATAGCCCCTAATCCAATGAGTATAGGAAGTATGATATTCCAGTTGTTTGTTACGACTTGACCAATCATATTAATTAGGTCGATAAATCCAGTTATGGATGCTGCTACAATGTCTATAGCTCCCATTATTCCGATTATCATCGTTTCCCCTGCCGTACTATTTAGGAAGCCATTAATGGTCTGCATGACGCCGCTGAATGCGTTTGTGGCGTATGTCTTGATTTGATTCACTGCGCCACCAAATGTCATTGGCATATTGCCGAACATCTTATTGATTTCATCGCCCATACTAAACAGCGCACCCTTGATAATATCGGCAGTTATTTCACCATCAGCAGACATTTCCTTCAGCTCGCCTTTTGTCTTTCCTGTGTAAGCTGAAATCGCATTAGCAAGCATAGGGGCATTCTCCATGATGGATCTGAATTCATCACCTTGCAGCTTACCAGCAGCCATTGCCTGTGTTAACTGATACATGCCTGATTGTTGTTCCATTGTTGATGCACCCGACAAGGCGAACGACTTTTGCATCAATTCAGCGAATGCAACCATTTCATCATTGGATGAAAATGCATCACCAGCCAATAAACCAAGTTTTGCGACTGAATTTGCCATGTCGTTATATACGCCCCTAGAACGCATGGCTGCATTGTATACATCGTCTTGAAGCTGCTTTTGCTCCTCTAGACTGTCTGTGATCAATCCTAAGCGTGCTTGTATTCCAACATATGAGTCAACAGCTTGCGCACCTTCAACCAATCCTAATGCGGCTACAGCCCCTAATACATATCCTTTTACATCTTTCCAGCCGTTCGCAACTTTTTTACTCCCTTTTGCAGCAGCATCTTGTTTTCTAACAAAGTTATCAACGCTATTACTAGATTGATTTATAGAATTTTTAGCGTAATTGAACATCTTTGATGGGTTCATTTTCAAGCTCTGAACATCTAAATTGCGCATGGACTTTAGAACACTGTTAACCCCTTGTTCTGCTCTGTTCAATGTCGATGTAAATTTGTCCTTAATTGCTAGTGATGTACTTATGCCAGCCATTGTACACCTCCTTACTATTTACGCTTCGCTTTCGCCTTTGCTCTGCTTTTGCTGATTCGATCAGACTGAACATTGATAGAAGCGTAGATAAAAGCCCTCTCTCTATTGGAAAGGGCTAATAACTGCGAAGGAAGTAACTTCAACTCATGCAGGGCATAGTGAGCGTATTCCGCTTCACCGCCCTGCTCTATTAGTTTTTTGCTTCGTCGATCAATTCATTAATGTCGTTGTCAAACCCATTAACGGATTGGATCGCTTCTACCAATTTCGCGTGTTGTCCGACATTTAGTAGCTTTCCTACTAGATCCTCGGCTCCAACGACACCAAACTTTTTCTGAAGCTCAGCGTCTTTAAAGTTAGGATCAAGTGTACACGCAACGACCAACTTGTTCATATACAAGTCTGTGTCTCGCTCCGTTTCCTTTTGGTGCGTTTTTTTGTTGAAGGTAGACTTCTCGCAGCTCTTGCGGATCATCTTGTTTTCAGCTTCTGTGATAGACTTAACCACGAATGGAAATGGAAACGGTGCAATTTCAACCTCTGTTTTTACCTCAGTTTCAATGTCGTTATTAATCAAGAAATCTAGTAGTTTACCCATATTGAAAGCCCCTTTACATTAGATTTTGTTGAAAGATTGGAGAATATCGAAATTCTCAAAAGTAAAGTCAACATCCTCATCCAGCGAATCGTCGCTGTCTCCATCCAGCTTCGTTAGAATGGTCGAATCCAGGTTAACGCCCATTAGCAAGACGCTCTGTTTACCGGCAGCGCTGGCTGGATCTTCGTTTTCAACTACCATATCAAAATACACATCGCGTCCCGTATCCTTGTATAGCTTCAGCATTGATCTGAACAAAGGCGACATGTAGTAAATCGTCATGTTGCCACTACCGCTCATTCCGGTTGTCTTGTGGCCGGTCATACGTTTGCCGATCGACTTGATTTCTGATTTCGTCTTCTCGATCGTAGCCTCTACAGTCTTAGCGAAGAACATTTCCTCGTTGTTGCCGTTAATCTTGGCGTAGGCTCGTCCTTCCTTGCCGCTAATTGTATCCTGCGCGTTAAGTTCTCTCATACCTCTTCACCCCTTAAGCGACGTTGACCGTCATATAGAGTTTTTCCATACTATCATTCGGCTGTAGTGCGCAATTCACCATTACGTCACGCTTGCCAATTCCTTGTGCAATCTCAATATCCGCACTATCGAACTCGCTGATTGCACCGATCGATTGGTACTGCAGCGCCAGTGATACGAGATCCGCCTTGAACAACTGCCGACCAGTGTCATTATTGGTCATCAAGCCGATGTACGAAGCCCCGAAAATGCGTGCCACGTCGTTAGCCCATCCATCAAGTACGCGAATAACGCGATTGCTGGTCCAGTCTGGCGACTTACCTCCGCCGAAGGTCGTTAAGCTGTTGATGTCTGTCAGTACGCGTGCCTTTTGATCCTCAGCATAGAATACGAACTCGCCAGCTTTTATCGCGGCCTCATACTGAGACTTGGTGTACTTGATATCAACATCCACAGCGCCATCGTATGCGGTGTTAGTCAAGCTTTGGTAGATCTCTGCAGCTGCTGTGGCGCCAGTTACCCATGCCACTGCCTTATCAGATGTGAGCACCGTTCCGCCCTCGAGTACAACACCGTTCTTCACGTTGATAATTCCTTCATAGTCAGCTGCTTGGTTGGCCAAGACGCAGGTGATCTTCTTACCTTCGTCATCGCGTAAACGCTTAGTAAACGAAGCAAACAGCGACTTGATGTTATTCTCTGTTCCTGGATAACCGAGCACATTGAAGCTCTCAACTTCAAGCGCTGTAAGGTAAGCGGAGTAAGCGGAACCGTCAGCGGATCCATCTGTGCCGCCAGCCAATGCCGTAGCCACAGCAGCGGCCAGTGTTCCTGCACCAAATGTAACAAAGTCATTTCCAACAAGATCACCAGATGTCGTAACCGTCTGCTTATCGACCTCTGTACTTCCGAGGTGCGTAATTACGTCAAAGCCGCTGTCTGGATTGGTTAATACCGCAACTCGGATCGCGTTCCCGCGGGTACCGCTGTACTTCGCAGTTACCTCAACGCCGCCGATCGTCGCGCTTGCCTTAACGCCGGTATTAACTCTATACACCAACAAAGTCTTTGCTCGTTTTAGAGCTTCGCGGATCAGCAACAGTTCCGGCGCGGTTGGCTCATATCCGAATACCGTAAGAGCTTGCTTGCTAAATTCGGCAGCATCGACCTTGATGATCTTGCTTTCAGCTCCCCAGCTCAACACAAGCGGTAGGGATGCGATCCCTCGCGCGCCAGCTGATACGCCGCCTCCCGCAGCTACATAGTTGATATATGTTCCAGGCAAAGTCTTGTTCTGCATTGTAAACGATCCGCCACCAATTGGCATATGATCACACCTTTCTATTCATAAAGTCCTTAACCAATCCATTAACCTCGGATATGGTGTATTTCTTATCGTCGCTTAGCAGCGCATCTAGCACGTCAGGATTGACGTTTAACCTTGCACTGGACATAAGCTGCCACTTAGTAAAAGAAGGCTCCTGCACAGTGTCAGAAGCCTTCCTACTCTTGCTATTTTTCATGACTTCAATCCTCCTTCAACCTGAAGGTCATTCATTGTCTCGCCTACCACTCGATCGATGAGACCCGTAATTTCTACATCAAAGATGAAATGGAATACCATATCGTCGCCGGGCTCAGCGTGAGCATTGGTTAGATGTATCGTCTTCCCCTGGACCTGAAGCGTCTCAAATTCGAAGTACATCGTTTCGGCCCAATCGTTAAAGGTCATGTTATCCTTCTTGGATTGGAAGTAGAGCACTTCGAAGCTGTAAGATCGCGAACGTCGCCGCGCCAGCCCTTTGCTGTGCTCTTGATCGACGCAACGGACATAAAAGTTACCGTCAGCTCCCTTGGGTATCTCGTCGGTGTAGATTTTCCGATTAGGGTATAGCTGTTTCAGTTTCAGAGCGGTCGCTTCGATGATCTGGTTAACCGTCATGCTACACCATCCTCTCGATATATTCCTTGATCTTCTTATCGAACTTTCGCTTTAGGCGGGCGTCCTGCGTGATCTTCGTCCGCTTTATCGCTCTTAGCAGTACAAACCGACCTTTGACGTAACCATCTTTCGGACCGACGTACATTCCGCCTGGGTCGTCTTTATCGCCCGGCTTCGGTTTGTACCCCTTGATGTACACAAACGTGTTACCTTCCCATTTACCAGGCACCCAGTGACTGCGGAATCCATATTCCAGGTGCTTGGCGTAATCCAGGTTGTTGTATACGTCGATGCGGTATGTGCCGCCGTTCCGCTGCGACTTGCTGCCGTCATGGTCCTTGTTGTTACTGTGTGCTAGCGCCTTGTCACCAGCGTGGAAGTTGTTTCGATACGCCCCACTTGCGACGATGTCTGGACTATCATTCTTCGTAATCAGCTTCGCCTGCTTGACCGCATAGACGCCCTCACCGACGATCAGCTCCTCCATGATCTCAGGTACATCATCGACAAGATCCAGGAGGTTGTCCCGAAACTGAACCAATTCCTTGTAATTAAAGCTCATGCTAGATCAACTGCCTTCAAGCGTACCTGATTATGCGTCGCGTAAGATAACGGTTTACCGATGACCTCAAAGGATTGAATATTTGCACTCGCAGGGTTAATTCGACCAAACCGTCTAACCGTAATATGGTCCCCTGCCTCGATCGACAGCTCCGGCTGCACAAACAGAAGCATGTCATACTCGATGTGGTGCTGCACATCCGTCTGTTTGCTACTATCTCCCCGAGCAGACAGCGCACATATGATATCGACATAAATATTCACCGGATCATCTTCGGTTCTGGTTATCCCATTTGCTCCCTCTACCTCATGCAAACGGTTTACGGTGCAGGTGTCCTCGTACGTCGATTCTAGCGCACGTCTCTCGGCTCTTGCGTTTCCGAACACCATTACCACCTCAACTTCCGATAGGCGTTAAGCTGAATAGCGTAGTCATCGATGATAGACTTCCCACCTTCCAGCTTGCCGACTGCTGCTGTATCGAAGCTGGTTGATTGATCACCGCGGCTAACTGACTTGACCGTTGGATTCTTAGCTTCCTGGCCGTAACCTTCAGATCGCCACATATCTGCGGCCATGCGGATAATGATTCGCTCAAGTGTCATAGGGATCTCAGTGATATTGCAGTATGCCTTGACTTGGTCAATAACTGAATCCAGGACGAACTGCAATAGTCCGTCCCTTGAGTCATCAGTAATGCCGAGTATGAGCTTAAGACTCTGTACCATTCGGATCAGCCCCTAGAATTAGTCCAAGGATTTCATCCTTTTTGGTTGCCTCACCAAGTTCAATTTGATGCAATTTAGCATAAGCTTTCAGTTCGGGAACCGTCATTTCTTCGATTTGCTTGGGCTGTTCTTCACGAACAACTTCATACCCATGTGATTCGAACCATTCAAGAAGCTCCGGCTTGTCTGTCTCGCCTACGCCGTTTACAAACATAACACTAGCTGAAATGCCGCAATAATCTTTATTGGGACAATGTACTTTTGCCATTATAGATCCTCCTATTGCACTTTGATCTTGCGGAATACGCCTGCCGCTTTAGAAGCTTTGAGGGCTACAGCAGCAACCATCTCGACTTCACCCTTCTTAACAGCACCGGCAGTAGTGAAATCAGGCAACCAAGAACGAACTGGAGGCTGACCAGCCATAGATACACCATGGAAACCGTCCAATCCTAAACGGGCTACATAAATCGATGTCGTACCCGCGGTAGGGTCTGTTGAAATAACTGGGTCGTTCGTGCCCGCTTTAGCGCCAAAATCTGTGAACGGAGTTGTTCCATACCATTCAACCTGTTGGCCGAAATCATTCTTAGTGACCTGGTACATACCCGCACGTCGAGCTACAGCGCGAAGCTTTGCAATCATCTTTGTATTACCACCGATGAATGAAGGTGTACCATCCAATCCCATCAAAAATTCATCCAGCATGTCCAGAAAGCTCGCATAGTTTTCCGTCACAAGTGCTGAAGTGGAAAGATCGATTACCGTATCGCTAGCGCCGCCGTTGTACTCAGTTGAAGAGCCAGTCAAGGCTTTATCCAAACCGTCAAATGCAATGGAGTTCGTTGCGCTATCACCGTTGATTACTGTTTCATTGAAAAGGGCAGATGCTGCCTTGATCTTCTGGGACATCTGCAATGTAACCTCATCCACGATACCGCCCATGCCAGCGATGATACGGTCTACCTCAAACGCCCCACCGAATACCTTCAGGTCAACAGTATGACGCTGCTTTGTCACTTCGGATGGAGTGTATTCGGTATTCACTGCGCGGAACGATGCAGTTGGTTGAGTCAGCAAACGAGTATATCCGTATGTGAGAGTTGCACCGCCACCAGTAGGCGATACGCAATCATCAAATGTCATGTTGTTGAAGAGAAAGTTACTCTTCGCAAATTCATCGATAACGCCCATTTGGAGTTCGTCTTGTACGTTCTTTTTAGCTTCCGCTAATGTTACTGCCATTCTTAATCATCCTCTCAGACTATTGTTTTTGCTGGCTTGTAAGGGCCAATTTGATAGCGTCAGACAGCGATGCAGGAGCACCGCCGCCTTGGCCGCCTGTTGTACCAGCTCCGGACCCAGCAGGCTGAGCACCTGTTATTGTCGTCTGCTGCTGGTTGTCTGTTTGCTTTTCCTCAACAAACAGATATGGCTTCGACTCTTTGAGTGGCTTCATGAGATCGTCGATGTTGGACTTAAGTGCGCCGTTATCGTCAATCTCGAGCTTGTCCATGTCCAAGAACCGTATAATGTCATCAGTGTCGTGAACCTTGCCGGCCAATGCTGTTTTGATAGCGGCAGTGCGCTGAATCTTAACTAGCTCAGCTTTATGATTCTTGCCCAGATCATCAATCTTGCCTTGAGCTACCTTTACGTCATCAGCAATCTTAGCAGGATCACCGCTGCCGCCTACTGCTTTCAGCGCTTCAGCTGCCGACTTTAGGGCGGTCTCGGCACTGGTTTTGCCGGCATTCGCCGCGTTATACTTCTCAGCGGGAACAAAACTTCCGTCATTCCCCACAACAAGATCAACGTCCTTTCCCTCCTTCCCTTTACCTTTCATTGCTTCTTCAACTTGCTTGGACAGCTCCTCGCCTAACAGAGACTTGATTGCTTCAACGATCATGACTATCTCCTTTCACCGCTGTTTATATAGCGACTTCCACGCTCATTGCGGATCCGGTTGTGCTGGCACCGGGAGGCCAAATTTGAGCAACAAAAAACCACCGTCCTCTTAACGAAGGCGATGGTTCAATCATTTCTATGATTCGGACAATTATTGCATATTTTCTTGGTATCGTCTGACGGCTTAATGTCCTTCGGAATGAACCTTGAAGGTGACAACCCCTCAGCATACATGCAAATATCGAAACATTCTTCGATAGTGATTTCCCTTTTCACCAGAGGGCAGTGTACCCTATCCATCCTTGAACACCTCCATCATTTTCTTGACCGCATCATCATACTCAGCGCTCGTAAACGCAGTTCTGATCTTCTTCTCTCCCAAATTTACAAATGCAGCCCCATCATCAGAATAAAAATTAAGAAACTTCCCTTTCCATTTCGATAAGGCAAACCTTGCGTTTCTGATAAAGCTTTCTGCCTGCTCCCTGGTCACGCCATGACTACGATCAGCTATGTGCTCATCGTCGAAGTCGAATCCCGATACATCAATGTTTGGAGCTGGAACAATTGGAACCCCTTTGACTCCAGTTGCTTTAATCGCTTTGTAATGTGCAAAGTCCGTCTTACTCGCATCCGGAACACGTTCTTTGTATGCGACTAATTCTTTGAGCTCCTGATAGCTCTCACTATCATTATACTTCATTTCTTGGAAGGATTGAAGGTTTTTAGGAGCATCATCACCAAGGACATCCTTATATTGCTTGTATAGCTTTGCATCAGAGGCCTTGTTTTTAACCTTACTCTCTTCGGCCTTTACTCGTTCCTCGCCCATCTCATCAACCTGTGATCCACGCCAATCCTCATAGGTCATCTGGTCCGGCATAGGCTGCCCGCTGTTGTACCAATCGAGCGCATCCTCTGGGTCGTATTCAATTGTTGTCGATCTGCACCACGGATGCATAGGCGGATAGTTTACACCTGCCTGAGCTTCCGATAGCTTAAAGTGCTTGCCGTCAAGCCCGCGGCATACACCACTGGTCCGCATATCCAACGTAGCCATGTACTCATACTGCTCAATACCAGCGGCCGCATATGCCGTCTTATTCGCTTCGGCGTGAAAGTGAGTCGTCTCAGTGCGGATCAGGCGCTCGGCATTCTTAAATGACGACCCCATCTTGTCTGAGATGTCCTTCGTCATCTGAGCAGTACCTTTGCCAAGGATTAAGCCTTGAGTGATCGTCTCCCGTACATGGAAATGCAGGACCTTCTTGTTCTCCCATAGTCGCTGCGAGAAATCAGCCCCAGACCATGGATAGGAGACGATGTTAGCGATCATGCCTTCGTCGATCTTGGCAAACTCATTGATATAGCCAACACGCTGCTGAATATCATAGACCTTCTTGTAATACGCCTCTTCAAACATATCGCCGTAGGCTTCTTTCATCTGCTCAACGCCGCGGGCATACAACTCATTCAGATCCATTTGTATTTGACTGTACAGGGCTTCTAGCCGGCTTATCTGGCTATTGTAGGACAGCGCATCAAGTTCAGCCTTTAACATCGCCTTAACCGTTTCATCCTGCTCAGCGTTGATCCGTCTAACCCATGTGCCTATGCTTGCCTTCCACTCTTGCTTTTCAGCACGACTCAGAAGCTTTACAGCATCGTCGAACGATAGCTCATTCTCTGTTGCGTACCTGGAATAGAAGTCATTCACCTTCACGCGGATCTCTCTGGCTGCTCGCTCGTATTCCTTGAATAGCCGCATGGACAGTTCTGCACCCTTCGCAAAACTTTCCTGCTCACGCTTCAGCGCACGCCTTACCCAATACTCACTGCTCTTGGCCATTTACTGGTTCACCACCCGGATTGACTCCCATAGCAGTATCAAACAGGCCTGAGCCAAACTCATCCATGGCCTTCTTAGCCTCTTCATCCTTCTGCTTAAGTTCCTCGTCCACATCCTGCACCCATGGATGATTAGCCAACTGGGTCCGCTTGGAGATAATACCCTCACTGTTACGAATATTGGTGATGATATCCGTCTCGTTTACCGGCATGTCAGCATTAAACGTGATACTGAATGTCTCTTTGCTAAAGTCGCCTTTGCCCGTGATCTGTAGATAGACATCAAAAAACACCTTCAACCTGAGGAAGGTGTCCTGTAATTCTGTGGCCAAAGACGCGCAATCGGTATCCAAGTCCATGTATCTAAAGTTAATGGCCGTGCCACTCGCATTCCCCAGATCTGGATCCTTGGTATCAACGCCATTCGCATAATCGAATATGTCCCGACGGTTCTTGTCCAGGAACGTCATTACGGCATCGACGTTGATGTCAGCCTGCAGCTTATCTACACCGCCATCGCCCTCAACTTTAATAGCTAGGCTCTCCCGTAGTTCTCTTATAAACTGGTCCAGATCAGCACCGCCATAATTCTTGAGGATGTAAATGAACTTGGCCACATCACGGAGGACATCTGATGTAACAGACGACTGCCAGTTAATATCGTCTATCAGATCCTTAATGAAATACTGCAGCGGCAGCTCCTCTTCATTGTATTTAACCCATGCGATCGGTACGGTCTTGAAGTTGTACGGCACGCCGTTGATATTAAAGTGTGACTCTTCCGGTGGTGCGTCTGTATCAGGCATTAGCTTCGTGCCTGAACCACTGTTGACGTAGCGCTTAACGCCCGTCGCGTCCCAATACTCTACCCGCATAACCGTCTTTTTCTTCTTGCCCTCATAGACAACTTGATTATAGAACCTGATATAGGCACCCATAACTGTGCGCTCCGAATCAGACCACAACGGAATGACCTCTGTAGACGGCAGCCGCATAAACTTTAGCTTTCCATCAGCAAAATATGGAGCGATATAGGCGATACCCGACTTCGGTGCGCCCTTGCCCAGGCTCTTGATCTTGCGCCGAAATTCCTGATCAAAAAGATCGTTGAGCGCAACGGCATAAGGCTCACTTGGGCTCTCTACCGT
Organism: Paenibacillus sp. EB106-04-04-XG159; assembly: GCF_058791835.1. Lineage (NCBI taxonomy): Bacteria > Bacillati > Bacillota > Bacilli > Caryophanales > Paenibacillaceae > Paenibacillus > Paenibacillus sp. EB106-04-04-XG159. The sequence continues at coordinate 19,429 of NZ_JBYTDY010000003.1, forward strand.
GAAGGGCTTCGACAGCAAATAATTCGCCTTCTGGTCCACCAGCTTCTTAAGCACCGGATGTTCCATCTTAACGTTAGAACGATTCTTCAGATCATTGGTCTTCCGCTGTACATCCGACCGGTTACGATAGTATTGCTCAGCCTCGACCATGATCCTATACGGCTCCGATTGCTTAAACTCCTTAATCTCTTCTTCGATGATCTCGGCCAATGACATCGGCGCATTGCCGGCTATGATCTGCTCGATCTCCTGCAGCCTGCTTGTAAACACTCTCTCACCTCCTCGCGTTCAACCTTTCAAAATTAAAGCTATGACTCCTCTTTCTCTTGGCCATTCAGCAATCCATACTTGGCCAGAATTTGATCAAGTTGATCGTTAATGCGAGAAAGCTTTTGCTCAAGCATTTCAGTATCAACATCCAGTTTAAAAGACAATGCGATCCTGTTATCTTCCATCTCTTTCACCTCACTTTAATACCGAAATGCCATTCTTACGCTTCACAACCGTATTAACAAAGTAACGATCAGCGTCCATCTGATGGTCATTCTCCTTGATTGGCTTATCCTCACCGCGCGCTGCCGCCTTGTCATCCCATACATAAGAGTTGAACTCCCGAAACGTCTCATTACAGCAGTCGTTATACTTGATTAAGCCCTCACTCAAGGCTGATGCCACATTACGTATCCCATCGATCACGTCATTATCCGCCTGGATAACACGAAACAGTGCGCGCTTCTTTAGGGCAGCAATGAAAGAAGCAGCTGAGGGATCAATAATAACTCCTTTGAGCTGGAGCTTGCCTACGAACTCTATCAGATCGTCGCAATATTCTTCATCTGTCTTCTGCCGGCTCTTAGCACGCCCATCATAGTGATACTCCTTGACCTTGTACCATACGCCAGCATCGAGTCCCCACAGTCCGAATGTTGTCGGGTTCTGTGTGCCATAGTCACAGCTGATATAGTGCTGGATGTATCTACGCTCGATCGTTGATACAGCATGCTTCTCCTTATCAAAGAGGTCATATATAACACCTTCGGCCATAACCCATAATCCAAGAATATAGCGCTTGAAGAACACGCCTGAGAACATCCGATAGAAGCGCTCTTTGACCGCTCGAGACAACGACAAATTGTCCTCCATCGTAAAATGCAGGACATAAATCTTCTTCTCTTTGGCTTTATCGATATATTCAAGCTTGAACCAATGATATGGCCCGCCTGGGTTACAGTTAAAGAATATCTTTGCACCGTTGCCATCTGTCTCAGCTGAACAACGACCTATTGCCTGGTCAACGAACGACTTAGGAAACAAGGCTACCTCATCCAGATATGCTCCTGCTGCCGTAAGTCCTTGAAGCACGTCTTGGCTGGCTTCGTTACTCGCTCCAAACAGATAATACGTATTAGTCCCAATAACCACGTGAGGATTCTCGCTACGGTGATAATGGTAGTCGATGCCCTTTGCCGTCAGGATCTGGAACATGGGCTCTAGCACGTTACGTTTCAAAGCGCCCATTGATCTACCGGCAATGATGAAATTCTGGTCCTTATGCTTATCAAGTGACCAGGTGATAAATGAATCGATCATCGCTATCGTCTTACCCGACCGTATAGCTCCTTCAGCAATCACCATGTCGTAATCGTGGTAAGGACTGTTATCCGTCCACCACATAAGCAGCTTCTTCTGCTTCGAGCTGAAAGGCTTGAACATAAAAGAGGTTGTCTTTTTACGTCTCTTCGCCATGTTCCACCTCGTCAGCAAACACATCAGTTGCCTGTACATTTAGCGCTTCAGCATAGCCGCTATTCTGCTTATGTGCATCCCCGTCACCATCTCCGCTGAGATCCTTCACCTCGAGCTTAAGCTTAGCGATCCTTAGCTTCTTCTCTTCATCGACTTCATCCTGACGGCACATTTCCTCGTATTGCTTAATGAGTGAACGTAGCTCGCCCATAGCACGACTCTGAGCCTGCAGGAAGGCTGCCTGCTTGTCCCAAGCATGCTGTACTTCCCAGCGTTCACCGCTTACGTTGCCGAACTTCTCCTCGATCTTGGTTGTCGTCTTATCCTTCTGATCCTTAACGTACATGATCTGCTGTGCTCGAATAATAGCTGTGTACTGAATCGCGATCTGATCCCATAGCAAGTCGATCGGCTGCCGCGCTTCGATCTCCTTCATAATCTCAAGAGTCTCTGCCGGCATATACTTGCTGAAAAAGCCGTGCTTCTCAGCATTCTTGTTTCCCTCTGGAGCAGATCCGCCCTTATTGCCTAATGCATTCTTGCTACCCTTTGGCGGTCCACGTCGTTTAGTAACGTTACCTTTTGGATCTTCATTAGTAACGTTACCTTTCAGAGCAGATCCCCAATCATCTTGATTCTTCCACTTTCGGATCTGCGTCTCGCCCAGGCTTAATTCAGCAGCAATTTCTTTGAGCTTCATAGATCCATTGCTTTCAAGCCACATCTTCATAGCTTTATCCCTGTTTGGGCTTCTAGCCCTTGCCATCAGATCACCTCCACCACCTCCGCGATCGGATTATGTTTGTTTTGGCAGATTACCACTTATGCCTAAACTTACGTTTCACTCTTACACATCTCCGAAACGGACAATACTGCTTGAGCCCATCCCAACTACCCCATACGCAGCCTACACACGATTCTGGTTGAACAGGCAGTCCTTTATCAGGTCTGGTTAATTTATTGTGTTTGCCAGCCATTTTGTTCACCTCGCCTCGCAACGCCTGGGCGTGCTTGTGGTATTAGACAAAATAAAAAGCACCCAGTTACTGGGTGCTCCTTCAACACTTCAACTATTCTTGGATGAACCCTACCACTTTCTTAGGTGCTTCAGGTTCAGCCTTAGGTAAAGATACTAGTAAGAAATTCACTTGACTTACGTGTTGATAAAGCTCAACAAGGGCTCCACTATCAGCTATGTTACCCGTGAATTTTATCAACTTACCACCTTTATACCCGATTCCGGTAATATTTATTGTGATCGTTTGTCCGAAGGATGCAAGCATTACACCAACTTCGTGTTGGTCATCCAATTGCATATTATACTCGTTTGCTGCAAGTATGAGATCTTCAGCAATTGTATCCGCGTCATCTTTGAATTTAATGTTCGAAAAATCTGGTAGAACCGGTTTACTTGGTAATATCGATCCAAAATCGTACATACATTTTCCACCTCCCCCTCGACACCATCTTACATCAGGATACATTTACCTGCAATGTAAAAAGCCACCCGATCAGAGGCGGCAATGGGAAGGGAGTTGATATATTGAATAATACGAATGGCAGGACTTGAACCTGCGACCTCTTGCTTCCAAGGCAAGCGAGAACTCCAAACTTTTCCACATCCGTGTATTGGTACCGAAGCCAGGAATCGAACCTGAGCCCTGCAGTCTTGTTAATGACGTCTTCTGCATTTCTCCCACTGAGTTACTTCGGTATAAAAGATGTGGCCGCCTAACAGCGCCCCCGCAGCCATTGCCAGCCACATCTATAATTCTTTCGACACTATCATAATAACACGGATTTTTTATTGTTTTGGGACTCCTATGCGACACTGATACGACAAGTTTGCGACACTATCCAGATAGCCTAATAAATTCAGCAACTGCTTTTGGTCTCCACCGTTCAAACGTCTTACGAACGATTCCTAATTCATCAGCTACATTGCCAGCTGGTAGATCTTCGAGATACCTCATACGCAAGAGCTTCGCATAGTCTGGCTTGTACTCTTCCAAAGCTTCCAACACATTATCTATGTGCGCAATCTCCTCACGCAGTTCCTGCAGCTCCACAAGCCTATCCAACACTGCGTCAATGCCGACCTGCACATCATACCCTCGCGCTGCGATCACCTTCTTGATCTTGCTTTGTAGTTCAGTCAACAGTTTATCATCCTCAGCATCAGCTCCTTGCATCGGAATCGCCTGCAGCTGGCTCTTAATGCCTGCCGGATATCTAGTGAGATATGCATGTGCCGTTGTCTCTAACTGCTGCTCGTGCTGGCTCAGATACATGTAAGTCGGTTTTCCTCGAAGCTTACGGTGCAGATCCTGCAGCTGGTCCTCTTGATTTAGTCTCGATACCGTAATGCCGGCACCTACACTATACGTACTCAGCACCTGGATCCGCGCTTGCTTCTGCCGGTAATAGGATAGCTGCTCTATTACTTGTTCTTCTGTCATTCACCATCACCCTGACTTTCTAGCAAAATTAGAATTCAAGAATTGCCCGTACCCAATATCCTGAAGCATCTCGTCACAATGGCATATCGGGCATACAGTGGCAGAGTGATCAACGCCTTCATAATCTTCAACCGAAAAAGTAATGCAGCAATCCTCACACTCAAAGAGATGCATCATGAGCGGCAATGGTGCCGAGATCGCATCTGCTCTATTCCGATACGGCCAAGCGTAAGGAAACTTCTTGCGCTCGTTCAAGATGAGGGATCGGATACTGCGATTTGTGCTGCCGACGAGTTGCGCAATCTCCTCTGTTGTTTTTCCTTCGAGATATAGTCGGTGAATCGGCTCTCTATCAATTGGTCTCATACAGCTTCATCCTCCTTAACCTTTACTCTCAGTCTGAGCGAGTCGCGATCACGTACCATCACGTAAAACCTTCTTGCCAAATATCTGTGCGGCCCAATCCCCTTCGCGCTCACGGAGACGTTGGGCACCTAAGTGTCCGCGCTGCTGAGCTGTCCATACTGGCTCCGTAGCGGCCCGATCGAGATCCCAGCCACAATATTTAACACGATACCGGAATGTGAAGTAAGGGATACCGTTCTGCTCAGCTAGTCTGAGAAACTTCTCCGGAAACACACGTATATAGTCCGTCGCTCTCAATGCTTGTTCTTTGATCTCTTCCTGAGTTTGGAGCGGCTGAGTAGCCGCTCTCTCCTCCGACCAACCTGCTCTAACTCGAGTCATGAAAGTGTCATACTTGATGCCATTCTGTTTTGCTACAGCGCTCCATTTACTTCGATCAGTAAGTTTTCGTGGCGGTGTGGTCATCGCTCGAGCTTTTGGCCATCCCTGTGCTCTGACTCGTCGATCAAGCATTGCTGGAGTCACACCGACTTTTTCCGCTTCTGCATATTCTTCTGGTGTAATGTAAAAGTAGTGCCCCATTTTCTCTTGCACCTCCTTACCGGCTGCTCAACAGGAATGAGGTACACCTCACCGATCAACTGCCCTTGCTCGTCGTAGATAAACTCCCACGGGATATCGTTAAAGATCGGATCGGACTTAATCATGATGATCTAACTCAATAAAGAACACAGGTTGGAGACGATCTCTTTGAAGCGAATATCTCTTAGGAGTAATCTGTTTCTTTCTTAACCAGTCTCCAAAACCTTTATTGACCAATCGAAGACCACAGTCCCCATTTACTTTCCGGAGCTTTAAACCATGATTATCAATGCGTATAACAAGCCGATTAACAGCAGAATCGAAGCCGATGCTTAAGAACTGACCTGCTTTACATCCCAATTCGTTAACAGCATGTTTGTTCAAGTAAATCCCTTGTGAATTCACATTAACACTTGGCATAGTAGGCACAGTTGAATCTATAAACCATTCAATCTTTGATAGTGATGATTTCGCATTTTCAATAGCGTTACTCATGTTAAGATCCTCCTTAGCCAGTTCTCCAGCTTGAAACTGAATGTACTTATCTTGTACTCGTTTCAAAAATCGATTGATATACGTTCTAGTAATGCCTAATTCAGCAGCAATCTCTTTTTGTTTAGCTCCGATCAGCAGCAACTCAACTAGACGCTTTTCTTTTGGGCTGAGTACATCCATAAAATTCATAACATCAACTCTCGATAAATCTGATTCACTAGGCAACACATCGTATAAAGTCATATCTGTATCATCGATATTGTTTGTTACAACCTGATCTAGTGACTTTATTGACCAGCCGTTCATATGGCTCAAAATATCGGTGACTTCTAGTAGTCCCCATCCAGTTTTGTCAGATATGGCTGTTGCAGATTCATCTGTCCATCCGTTGTTACGAATAACATTTGCTTTATCGTAAATCCTTCTCGGGACTCGAACGGTATAGCGCTTGTCCCTAATGAAACGCTGAATATGTCCTCTAATCCAAGGGATCGCATAAGTAGAAAACGAATTTACTCTTCCATCGAACCGATCTGGATCATATCGGCGAAACGCTTCAAGCATTCCGAGTGTCCCTTCGGAAACTATATCCTCGTAGTCGAAGCCAGCTCCTACTGCGACACGATACTTCCCCGCAATTTTATGGACCATGCCTATGCTGTTGGTTAGTACATCAGCTTCATAGCCGAGATGAGGGTTATAAGAATTGTTCATGAAACAGCCCCACCCCTTTGCTTTTCGTAAGCTTCTTCAAGCCATTCGATCAGCATGATCATCTGCTTGATAACGAGCGGATTCGCCTGGTACTTCTTTTCCATTTGTCCGCTGCTGTCGGCAACCCATGTCCAAAATGCTTCATGCCCTAGTCCGTGCTTGAGGGCCATTTGATTGGCTTGTTGGATCCAGTTCACAACGTCACCGTAGAAGACTTTATAATCCATAAGCTATAACTCCTCGATCTTGATATAGATCCCTGGCAGCTTCGCCCAGAACTTCTCAGCAATTTCAGATGCAACTAGTGCGTCATCTTTCCAGTACCCACAATCGGACATACAATCTTTTAGCAGCTTCTGTAGATTGTCAGTGTCAGGTTTCGTGTACTTGTATTCCCCGTCCTGGTGTTTACCAGTGATCGGAAAACACCACTTCACTGTCAGCCTGACTGCCGCTGAATATTTACGAGAGGGTACATGCTTACCTAAATGTGCCATCAGCTTCGCTCGAGCCGCCTTGAGTTCTGCCGGCTCATAGAATACCGGCTTCCCACTGGCTACAGACACTTGCTTCTGCTGGTGAGTTATCGTCGGCACTTTTTTCATTGGCATGAAGAATTCAGTCGTCAATCTATCACTTCCAATCGCCTACTTTTTTCGCGGGGGTTTGTCCCATAAATTTAGGGGAAGGGGGAGGGGGATTTTTATACCCCCTCCCTATTCCTTATATATTTATATATAGTGGTCGCCGCCGTAACTTGCGGCAATCATACACGCATCAATATCCCCGCAATTTATTGCAGAACTGCGGCAATCATATTTCGCAAATTGCGGCAATCATAAAAACATGGTCGTCGCAACATTTTGCAAGCATCATAAAATCATGATTGCCGCCGCAATTACTCGTCATTTTTCTTTACTATGCGGAATCCAATATTACGATCAATCTCGTATCCATACTTCTTGATCCAGTCTCTCAAAGTGCGTTCAGCAACCTCTTTCCCTGTCGATTCATACCATGTCATGACATCTAACAACGTAGGAGGCTCACCAAAATTACAATTATTAATTACGTCCTCAAACTCTTCAGCCTTGCTTCGTCGCTGCTCTTTCGCCTTATCCTTCCGCTTCCCAGTCGCTTTCTGCCAGGGCGGCTGCGAATCTCCTTCCGGATCGATGTCCTTCAGGCTACCGGTATCGTCCACCTTGTGGATCGGATACTGGAACCACATGTTAACTGGTTCGAACTTCGGATATTCCCGCAGCGTGCCTTCCACGCGCCAAGCTGAGCGAATACGAATACCGTGAAGAGCTTTATTAATTGCTTCTCTTGCGTTTGCTAGCTGCCCGGGTATGCCACGCTTAGCGTGATCCTCCATTGCTGAAGCGCTTAGCAGATCATCCTGAGATACATGCTCATCAAGATACTTACTGTTGAAATTCTCAAAGCATAGATGATATACATTACAAATCGCCTTGTTTTCTTCTTGCTTCAATAAAGCTTCCGTTATATCAAGCTCAACCAAGTCAATGAGCGCGTCCGGATCGCGAGCGAATACGCCGCTTCCGCTTGCTCTATCCATCGATTTCTTACCGCCCTGCGCGCCCTTGGAATGATGATGGCAGTAGATAACGCTAGCGCCTAGCTCCGTCGCGATCTTATCGAATTGGTTAGTGAAGTGAGCCATCTGGTCCGCGCTATTCTCGTCCCCTGTCAGTACCTTGTAGATCGGGTCTATGATGATCGCGATATAACCTTTCTTGGCCGCGCGCCGGATCAGTTTCGGTGCTAGCTTGTCCATCGGTACCGACTTACCACGCAGGTTCCAAATATCGATGTTGCCAATGTTCTTTGGTGCCAGTCCCATCGCCATGTATACGTCTCGGAATCGATGGAGACAACTGGCCCGGTCTAGCTCGAGATTCACATAGAGCGTCTTACCCTGCGTACATTGCCATCCTAGCCATTTGACACCTTCTGCGATGGCGATGTTGAGCTCGATAAGCGCGAAGCTCTTGCCAGCCTTCGACGGACCAGCCATAAGCATTTTATGTCCTTGCCGCAGCACGCCCTCAATCAACGGCGGTGCTAGCTTCGGCATGTTGTCCCAGTATTCCGTCAAGCTCTCCGGATCCGGGAGATCATCGTTCAAGTCTTCAATCCAGTTCTGCCATACATCCCAACTGTTCTTACCTATATTGGTATCAATGATGAATTGCTTCTTCCCGTTTCGCTCGACGCCTGGCATGCGAGACAGCCTGGAAGGATTCCGGTTCTGATTATCGATATTGAGCCCGTTCTTCCGGCAGATATCGTATAGGTAATCTACTCGCTTTCGGTACTCGTCATAGTTGGCTGCATCGATCCTCACGATGGCATGAACGCTCTTACCTCCACTGTAGACAAGAACTGCTATGGGCAGCTCCAGTTCACGCATGATCGCGTTCTGCTTCTCAAGATCCATTGTGTCTGATTCAACCAGAGCATAACGGAATTCGGTCACGTTCTCGTTCTTGATGCCTTTGCCGTCGAGCGGATTGAACCGGATCCACGCCCCTGCTGCTGGATCATAATCGCCCAGTATAGCTCCGATATCACCATCGCACTGGTTAAGAAGCTGAATCAGCTCCCCGGCTGATCGATCCCATGCCCCTTTGGTTGGCAGGTACTTCCCTTCATCGTTCTGCCATGTATCCACGACATATCCGACGTTCTCAGATGCTTCGAACAGTATCTCCAGGTAAGTAGTCAGCTGCTGTACAGGATTCCATACAGCCGGCTCGTGGATCTCCTTGCCTTCGATCCAGTTCTTATTGACTACCACATATTCGCCAGCAATCTCATCGTTCCAATCTAGCTCACGTTCGTCTCGATCGGCGGAACGTGAGATCCAGCCGTTATCCTTGGCCATCTGCGTAATCGTTGCGCCGGTGATCGGCTTACCGGATCCCTCAAACGTGGTCCATTTCTTAAAGCACTCACCGGGATGATACCTGGATCCGTCACGCTTACTCCAATCATCCCAGTCACTTGCCGTATAGCCTTCATATTTCAGCGCCATGCCGACGTTGACCCATTCCTGATAGCTCAAGAACGCCGGATCGACATAAGACAGCAAAGCAATGAGGTCCAGTTTATGCTCCATACTTTATTCCCCGCGATACTCTTTAGGATTAATGCCTTCCGGCACGCGCCAACCATTGCCGGCAATACGGTCGATCAAGCGTTTTGCTATATCAAACGACCATGTTCCAACGTGTTCGAATCCGCGCTGCTCCAAGAAGCGGATCTGCTTCGGCGTCGTCAGCCCCTCTGTACGTCGCTTGTCCAAACGTTCCAGCAGCTTAGTTGCCTTGCCTGCGTTATCAACTTGATCAGGCAGGATGCCCAACTTCTCAAGTGTTTGAAGCTGCTTATCACTAGGCGGAGCCATTTCCCAACCAAACGATGGAACGTAGCTGGAAAGGTCTTCTGCCTGGATGCTCATCTCGAATTGCAGCGGATCCACCAGCGCACGTTTACGGCGTTTCATTTCTTCTAACTGCTTAGCCAATGCTTCCTCACGCTGAGCAATCACATCTTCAGCAGCCTGCTTCTCAACCGTCTCCAGATCTAAAGGAATGCCAGCTTCTTCGATCTGCTTAGTCATGGCCTTGGCAATCTCCTCATTCTCTGCAATCAAGTGAGCCGGATGACAGAGCTCATGCCGCTCTGTATGCCATAGGAAATCTAGCAACAGTAATTCAGTTTTACCAGGATACAGTCGGGTACCACGCCCCACCATCTGGCTGTATAAGCTTCGTACTTTAGTTGGCCGCAATACCACGACACAATCTACACTCGGGCAGTCCCAGCCCTCAGTGAGTAGCATTGAATTGCACAGAACGTTATATTTGTCCTTATCGAAGTCGGCTAGTATCTCAGCGCGGTCCTGTGAGTCACCATTGACCTCTGTCGCGCGGAATCCCATGGAGTTCAGGATATTGGTAAACTTCTGACTCGTCTTGACCAGTGGAAGGAAGACGACAATCTTCCGGTCCTTCGCTACTTTCCACATTTCTGCAGCGATTGATTCCAGGTACGGATCCAATGCGGTACCCAAGTCACTTGACTTGAAATCTCCTGCCTGTTGAGAAACTGTGGATAAATCTAGCTTCAATGGAATCGTCATCGCCTTTATCGGGCTAAGATATCCTTCCTTGATTGCTTTAGGCAGTGTATACTCGTAAGCCAGGCTCTCGAAGTAGGCGCCAAGGTTCCGCATGTCGCCGCGGTCCGGCGTAGCAGTAACACCCAATACATTCGCGAACTCGAAATAATGAAGCACCCGCTGATAGCTGTCTGAGATGCAATGGTGCGCTTCGTCGACGATAATTGTATCGAAGTGATCCGGCGCGAATTGTTCCAATCTCTTCTCCCTCATCATCGTTTGGACGCTTCCAACGACAACACGGTACCAGCTGCCGATCGAGGTATGCTCTGCTTTCTCCGTCGCGCACTTCAAGCCCGTTGACTTCTCCAGTTTGTCGGCAGCCTGGTCTAGCAACTCCCCGCGATGAGCTAGGACGAGCACGCGCTCGCCCAATCTCACTCGGTCTTCTGTTACCTTTGAAAAAACGATCGTCTTCCCGCAGCCAGTAGGAAGGACAAGCAATGTCCGCTGTACGCCCTTTTCCCACTCTGACTGAATAGCGCTGCGCGCCTCCTGCTGATAGCCTCTAAGTTCCATAGCTACCTCCTAAAACTGTCCAGGTGCCCAACCGCCACCTTGTTGGTTTGGCGTCGGAAATGGTGCTTGATTTTGCGCCTGCTGATGCTGTTGTGGTTGCTGCTGATATTGAGGATGTGAATGTACCGGTGCTTCATCGTAAGCGTAGAAGGTCTTAACTTGATTGTTGGTACGATCATCACCATCACGACCTTTAAATCTATTGATCTCCAGCTTCAACCGTCCCTTTGAACCAATAACTGTTTGCCAATTCATCCGTAGTGGTTGTCCCTTCTTTTTCTGGCCAATGCCAGCGAAGAAGTTTGATAGCAGCCCCTCCGTCTTTGTGTGCAAGAACAGATTGTGGAATATCACCACATCCCCATGCTCTGGTGAATGGACCGTCAGTTCCAGCTTCGCTTGATTACAAGCAGGCATCTTCTCGCTGCCACCGAACCGGCCGCGCTCAAACTTGGTAACCGTGAAATTGTAGTCGCCTGCAGGCAGGATGATAAATTCCCCGCCATCCTTCTCAATCGTGTCGTCCCAACCAAATTCGCGTTCATTATTTTGAGTCATGTATAATTCCTCCAGTGTTAGTTATTAAAATGGTGTGTTATCTCTTGCTGTTTGAACCATGCCGAATACTTGCGGCCATGCTCCAACAAGAACTCCCTCGATGAAACTAGGATCATAGTTGACTATTGGTGTATCAGCTGGGTAATATCCCTTTTGACTAACCACCAACTGGATTTCATATTCCTGCACTTGATGCTGTGCCATCAAATCACGCAATGAACGTGGAAAGTTTGGATCCAGATCGTGCGATGGTCCGGCTGCAGACGCAGGAGATTGAGATGCTGATTCAACTTTCTGAGGCACTGGATCAACAGCAGATTCTGGCGCTATTGATACAGATGGTGCCTGCGAAGGTGATACTTGCGACTGTGGTGCTGCTACAGAACTCTTATTGAAAATGTGAGCAAGGTAGGAGTAATCCAATGGAAACTCATCAGGCAGGCCGTGACGGTTCTTCGCATCCCATGCCGGATGATGTGTCGCGTATACCGTACGCACGCCGCCCTGTCCCTTATGCTTTGTTCCTTTCTGATCGGCAGCAACACTGAACGTTTTATAATTAATGAATAAGACCATATCAGCCCATTCCTTGACGAGCGGCGCTGTCTGCGAGCTCGTCTTTTTTCCAAGCTTGAGCTGGTAACGATCATATGCCCCCATCTCGTCCGGCTGCTCAAACTTAACGATCTGCGCATGAGCGACCAGCACAACATGGATACCGGCATCGATGACGTCGCTGAGCAGATTCAGGAACCGGCCGAATTCCTCTTTGGTATAGACGTAACCATTACCATATCCAAAGTCCTCAATCCCTTTCTTCCCATGTCGCGCGCAGACGCTGTCCACGCACAGCATTTCAGCCCAGTCGATCGTATCGATGACGATAGTTCCAAAGCGTCCCGCCTGTTGCTTCACCCATTCCACCTGCTGGCGGAGCATCTCCCAGCTCGTCGGCTTAGCCAGACGTTGAACATCCATCTCTGCCGTTGAGCCCTCAGTATCAATAAAGATTGGATTCGGAAATTGTCCAGCCAAAGAGGACTTACCAATCCCCTCTGGACCGTACAACACCACTTTCTTTGCCTTTTCCACTTTTCCGCTAATCACTTCCATGATTAGAACTCACCTGCTTTCCAAGTCGCTTGTGTAGATGCCGGAGCGCTCCAACCTTCTCCTGGATCAATCTCTCCTGGAGGCTGCTGCAATTGAACGCCTTCTTCTCCAGAAACATATCCATCTTCAATGATGATGCTGCACTCTTCTCCAGTGCTGACTCGTGTAGCGATCGCCTGCAGTCCTTCCTGCTCAAGCCATGTGCCAAACTCGTTTAATGTATCCAGATCCATTTGTTCGAGCTTGTCCAGCAAAATGAACCCACAATCTGGCTTGAGCTTACGCACGATAGCTGTCGATACCTTCAGCTGCTCAGCGCCGCTCATGTTGTCCCACTTCTGACCGTTATAGATGAGCTCGCCATCAGCTACGGACAAGCCTAGGAGCGGCAGATTAGCATTAGTAAGTAGCTCACTCTTTTGCTGACGGACCGCATTAATCTCAGATGTCAGTTTCTCGTACTGCACTCGGTAATCGCTGGCGTCAGATTCAGCCTTATCCTTATCAAGGTTAGCGCGGACCTTACGATTGATCTCATCAATCTGCTGGATGTTGTTCTCTAGTTCAGTGGTCGATTCGTCAATCAAGTCGAGTGCGTCTTTCTGCGCGATCGCTAGATCCTGTTGAGACTGGTTATACTTCTCTTGCGTAGCGTTGAGCATCGCTGTCAGCCGTACCACTTCTCGACCATGCTGCTCAAATTCGTTCTGGATCTGCGTCACTCGCTGGCGCTTCCGTTGGTTCTCACCGTTGCGAGCAAGTATCTCTTGCTGTTGGCGAATGAGCTCAGATGCTGAGATAGGCTCTTTCGGAGCATCTGTGAAGTAAGGCTGCTCCTTAGCAAACTTTTCTTTCTGGTCAGCAATCTGACCAATGGCATGTCGCCGGTTATAGACTTCTTGCTCCTGAACCTCCAGCTCGTGCAGGCGATTGCCAACGCCAATGATGCGCAGTAAGATGTTGGCCTTTTCCTTGTTCGAAGCGTTCATAAATTTCGGCAGATCGATCGCTAACTCTTCGACAAAGCTGTCTAGGAGCTGCTGCCCGCCCTTCTGACCGTTCGGGTCGATTACCTTAAGATCACTGTTTTTACCCTTACGCTCGACGATCAGCCCATTTGATAACACGATGTGAAGATAAGGCGGTACCACTGATCCCTCGCGCTCAGGCTGAGACGGACGATACTTATTGCCACCTAGCCCCCATGCAATGGAGTCCAGTACACTCGTTTTACCTTGCTTGTTCTTGCCACCGACGATGGTTAATCCATTGATGGTCGGCTCTATCTTAACGGCTTTGACCCGTTTTACATTTTCGATCTCGAGCTTATTGATTTTTATCATGCTCATGCTTAACCCTCCTGCTACCAATCTATTTGATCGCTTTAATAGTAGAAATGCATCTTACACAAACTGCCTTACCCATGACATTTTCTAGCGTCCGGTCACAGTCTCCGCATAACGCACAGCCAGGCGTATATTGTTGAAGAACAATCCGATTACCATCAGTGAAGATCTCGATAGGATCCTTCTCCTTAATTTGCATCGAACGTCGCAATTCCATCGGAATAACGATGCGTCCCAATTCATCAATATTTCGAACAATACCTGTAGCTTTCATTGCATTTTCCTCCTTGTCAGGTTAAACTGACCTTGAATAGGTATTTTATCTGCAGCTTTCGCCCGGCCAGGCGATCAGCTGCTTTTTATTTGCATGCGCATCACCCCTCTCAAGCGATCCAGGAACCGGATTCGCGGCGATTTTGTAGCAGCTGTCTCGTTGGCTGCGAAGCGGATCATCATTTGTAGATATGTAACTGCATCCGCATGCTTGCCGTGTGCGATCCGATCCGGCTGGCGCTGGATAAGCGCTAGGTTATGTCTTGCATGCTTCGAGGCCTGAAGTGCTTCAGTAACAAGTTGATTACGATTCATTTTGCGGTCCCTCTCTTAAAATCATTGTTCACTAAGCCATTTTTCTAAAAATGATCTAGTTTCTCTGGCAGGAAACAACCATTTCCCACCTACCTTCCGTTTTGGAAAGCGAGAGTCAAAGAAAAAGGTATCTTGAATTGTATTCCACGATAAACAAGTTCTTCGCTTTAGTTCTGATGTATCCCAAAAAACAAATTCAAGATCTGCTTCTATTAATAATTCAGACATCTTTTGCTTTAACATTTCACGGACCACATTCTCATCCAACTGAATACTAACTAGGTTATTCATTTCATTTAACGCCTCTCAGACTGGGTATTTTAAATACCGTTTACATCAAAAAAAATATTTGGGCACACTTAAATAGAGGTATTGACACTACCTTATACTAAGTATATACTTTGGTTAGGTATTAGAAATACCATTTATTAGATGAATACTTCATCTGGTTTGCTTTCAAGTGCATCGCAAATTTTCATCATAAGTGTAAAACTTGGGTTAACCCTACCATACTCCAAACTTTTAATGTGATCCTTGGAAACACCAACAACCTTTGCAAAGGCTTCTTGTGTATAGCCTTTCTCTAAACGTTTTAAACGCAATAAATCACGTTTTTTCGACAATGCTGTCATTAATTATCACCTCCTGCATTGATGTTAACTTGATTATAAACGGTATTAATACTACCGTCAAGTATTTTAAATACCGTTTACGAATTTTATTTTTTAGGAGGCTGCACCATGGCTCAAGGGGAAAGAATACGTGCTCTAAGAAAAAAATTGGGGCTCACGCAAGATGAAATTGCAAGTCAATTAGGGATGGGGCGCTCTAACTTTGGTCACATTGAACACGGAAGAGTTGTACCTTCAAGCGTTGATTTAGACAAAATCGCAGATATACTCAGAACCAATACTGAATATCTACTTTGTCGCTCTGACGATCCTTCGCCAAACAAGGGTGTAGATCCATACGATTTTACACCTAAAGAAGAAAAAGACATTGCTCTAAAATTACAAAGAATGATGCATGAATTGGAGAATGATACTTCATTAGCATTTATGGGAGAACCAATGGATGATGAAGATCGGGAATTATTAAAAATCTCTCTAGAAAACACTTTACGTATGTCTAAAAAAATGGCAAAGAAGAAATTTACTCCAAACAAATATAAAAATTAGACTTCCGGGAGTTGTCATATGGAACAACAACTAGCTCGTGGACTTGTGAGAGTGTATGGCACTTGTGATCCATTTCGAATTGCTTCTAGCAGAAACATCGAAGTAGTATTCGAAGACCTGGGAAAGAATATTATGGGGTACTATACATGTCTAAACCGAATACCCAGTATTCACATCAACAACAGATTTAATGACTTTAATTTGACATTTTCCTGTGCCCATGAACTAGGTCATCACTTTCTGCATCATGGTGTCAACACACCTTTCTTAAAGAAAAACACATTATTCTCATTAGATAAAATTGAACGAGAGGCCAACCAATTTGCCGTTCATCTACTCATTGGAGACAGCAATCCATACCCTGGCGAAACCAAAAGCGAATTTCTATTACGTAGCGGTATTCCAGTTGAGTTTCTCGAATTTTATCAATAGTGATTAGAATTAAAATACATCACTATAAATCCTTGTGCTTTCCAGCTGCAAGGCTGTTAACATATACTCAAAAAACAGAACATATGTTCCAAGAAAGGAGAATTATTACTTTGGCAACATTCAGGAAATTGAAAAGTGGAAATTGGCAAGCAAGAGTTTCAAAAGATGGTGAAGAGTTTAGCATTGGAACTTTTCGTACGAAAAAGGAGGCGGAAATAGAAGCTGGAAAAGTGGAAGAACGGATCTATTATGGCCAGACACTAAATGATAGGAACATGCTATTCGAAGAGGTAGCCCAGGAATGGTTGTACAAGTATAAAAAGGAAAATGTAAAGGAGCCTACCTTTGAACAACTTGAGGTAATTGTTCGTTTGCACATTCTCCCATACTTCGGTGATAAAAACAAACGAATTATGCGTATCAGACGGACTGAGATTAAACAGTGGATGCAGAAATACGCTAATGAAAAAGACAAGGACGGCACAGAAAAATATTCTTTCGGATCTAGGCTTAAATATCTTTCCGTTCTAAAAAGCATTTTTCACTATGCAGTCCACGAATTAGAAGTGTTAGAGAAGAATCCAGCAGATAGATTAAAGGTGCCAGTTAAGGATTCTGTCAGTATTAAAAAAGACGTAAAATACTATAACTTAAATGAATTAAATACTTTACTTGATTTTATGGAGACGTACAAGCATCAGCGTTTCGAAGGATACCAAATATACTATATGCTTATGTATTTTCTAAGCCAAACAGGCTTAAGGATCAGTGAAGCATTGGCATTAAGATGGACAGATCTTCAAGGTAATAAGCTTACCATTGAACGTCAAACGAGAAGAAATGACAATAACGAAGTAAAACTTACTACTCTAAAAAATTCATCATCGTATCGAACAATCGCAATTAATGATGATCTAATTTATGAGTTAATGAAGTTCAAACAAATGCAAGAAGAAATGATCCTTGGTACCGAATCGTTTCAGAAAAATAAAGATGGTATTATTTTTCAAAATTATTTAGGTAACTACCTAACGCCATCGACTGTACGCGAATCAATCCACGATTACTGCAAGAAAGCTGGAGTTGAGTATAAAGGCACTCATGTATTTCGACATACTCATGCCGTTCTGCTCCTTGAAGCAGGCGCAAGTATCTTATTCGTCTCCCAACGACTAGGGCATAAAACCATCAAAACAACTACGGACACATACCTAGATATTACCGAAAAAATAGAAGAAGACGAACTTCAAAAGTTCGCCTCCTACACAAAAAGAGAAGATTGAATCGGCACAAAATCGGCACGGTCCATTTGCACTGCTCTATTAACACCTTACAAGCCCTGTTGCAGCAAGGTTTGTAAAGAATTAACCGATGCTTCCCTCCATCTCGAACTTGATCAATCGGTTCATCTCAACCGCATATTCCATTGGCAATTCTTTCGTGAACGGCTCAATGAAGCCCATAACGATCATTTGAGTCGCTTCTGCTTCTGACAGACCGCGGCTCATCAGGTAGAACAATTGATCTTCCGATACCTTGGATACCGTAGCTTCATGCTCCAACTGGATGTTATCGTTCAAGATCTCATTGTATGGGATCGTATCTGAAGTTGATTCGTTATCCAAGATAAGCGTATCACACTTGATATTGGACTTGGAACCCTCAGAGTTGCGGCCGAAGGAAGCCAGACCGCGGTACGTTACTTTACCGCCATGCTTGGAGATCGACTTCGACACGATCGTCGAAGTTGTATCTGGCGCCAGATGAATCATCTTCGCACCAGCATCTTGATGCTGACCTTTGCCTGCTACTGCGATGGAAAGAACGGAGCCTTTCGCGCCGCGGCCTTTCAGCAATACAGCCGGATATTTCATCGTCAGCTTGGAACCGATGTTGCCGTCAACCCATTCCATGTTCGCGTTCTCTTCACATACCGCACGCTTAGTCACCAAGTTGTAGATATTCGGTGCCCAGTTCTGGATCGTCGTATAGCGAACGCGAGCGTTCTTCTTCACGATAATCTCAACTACCGCACTGTGAAGCGAGTTCGTGCTGTAGATCGGAGCTGTACAGCCTTCTACATAGTGCACGAAGCTGTCTTCATCCGCGATGATCAGCGTACGCTCAAACTGTCCCATATTCTCGGAGTTGATGCGGAAATAAGCTTGCAGCGGAATTTCGCACTTTACACCTTTAGGAACATAGATGAAGCTGCCGCCAGACCATACAGCACTGTTCAGAGCCGCGAACTTGTTGTCTGTAAACGGAATTACAGTACCAAAGTGCTCGCGGAAGATCTCCGGATGCTCACGAAGCGCAGTGTCTGTATCTGTAAAGATAACACCTTGTTCTTCAAGTTCCTTCTGCATGCTATGGTATACAACCTCAGATTCATACTGAGCAGATACACCAGCCAAGAACTTCTGTTCCGCTTCAGGAATACCGAGCTTATCAAAGGTTTCCTTGATCTCAGCAGGTACCTCTTCCCACGTCTTGCCTTGCTTCTCAGATGGACGAACATAATATTGAATGTCGTTAAAGTCCAACTCATCCAGATCGCCGCCCCAACGCGGGAGAGGCATCTTGTTGAACTGACCCAATGATTTCATACGGAAATCAAGCATCCATTCCGGTTCATTCTTAATCTTCGAGATTTCCTTAACAATTTCAGGCGTCAGTCCTTTGCCTGATTGGAACACCGATTGGTGATTGTCGCGGAAGCCATATTTATACTCTTCCATTTCCGGCCCATTAACTGCCATCACTGTCTACCTCCCTTTTCCGTCACTTCTCCTGCTCGCTGCCTTCCGGTTCGTCTGTACCCTTACGCAGCGCATTCCATGCAAGAGTTGCGCATTTGATTCGTGCCGGAAACTTGCATACGCCGGACAACGCTTCAATATCTTCATATTCTTCGAATTCTACGTCTTCGCCTTTAACCATAGCAGAGAATCGATCTGCAATTTCTAAAGCTTCTGTTAAAGACTTCCCTTTAACGGCTTCAGTCATCATAGAAGCACTCGCCATGCTGATCGAACAGCCCTCACCTGTGAAACGAGCATCCTGCACTACATCGTCTACAACCTGCAGCTGCAAGGAGATACGATCACCGCATGTAGGATTGTTCAAGTTGATCGTTACCGCGTCCGCGTCAAACGTTCCCCGGTTACGCGGTCTCTTATAGTGATCCATGATGACTCTGCGGTATAAATCATCCAATTGCATCGCTGAAATACTCCTTTGTTTCGACTAACGCTCTCACGAGCGCGTCGATATCTTCTTCGGTATTGTACAAGTAGAAGCTTGCTCTTGCAGTCGAACTGACTTCCAGCCATCTCATCAACGGCTGACAGCAGTGGTGACCCGCGCGTATAGCAACGCCTTTCGAATCCAATACAGTAGCTACGTCATGCGGATGAACATCATCCAGATTAAAGGTGATCAGACCCGCACGTTCCTGCTCCGGTCCGTATATCGTAATTCCATTGATCATCGATAGTTTATCATATGCATAAGCAGCCAATGCTTGCTCATGCTGATGAATCGTATCCAACCCGATTTCCTGCAGGAAATCGATCGCAGCACTTAATCCTACAGCGCCCGCGATCAGCGGTGTTCCGCCTTCGAATCGTGTCGGCGCATCCTTCCATGTAGAATCATACAGATCTACAAAGTCGATCATCTCGCCGCCATACTCGATCGGCTCCATGTTGTTTAGCAGCGCCTTCTTCCCATACAAGGCACCGATTCCAGTTGGAGCGCACATCTTGTGGCCGGAGAATGCGAAGAAGTCGCAGTTCAAGTCTTGAACATCCACCTTCATGTGTGGCGTGCTCTGCGCGCCATCCACTACCATTACGGCTCCATGACGATGTGCGATCTCTCCAATCTCCTTAACAGGATTCTCTTGTCCGAGGACATTCGAAACGTGCACGACGGACACGACCTTCGTACGGTCGGTAATCGTCGCTTCCACATCTGCCAATGAGATCGAGCCGTCTTCCTGCATAGGGATATACTTCAGCGTAGCCCCGGTTGCTTTCGCAGCTTGCTGCCAAGGGATCAGATTGCTGTGATGCTCCATCTCTGTAATGACGATCTCATCGCCTTCCTTGCATACAGATCGAGCATACGATGAAGCAACCAGATTCAACGCTGTCGTCGTTCCGCGAGTGAACACGATTTCCTCAGCGCTCTTTGCATTGAGGAATCGTGCTACCTTGTCACGCGCGCCTTCGTAAGCGTCCGTCGCACGTGACCCGAGGGTGTGTACGCCGCGATGAACGTTTGCATTATCCCACTCATAATACTTCTTCACAGCTTCAATCACGCGGATCGGCTTCTGCGATGTAGCCGCGCTGTCCAAGTATACTAAAGGGTATCCATTTACGTTCTGATTCAATATCGGAAATTGCTCACGAAGCTCGCGTCCGATCATTGTCCTAACTTCCTTTCGATGTAACGTCTCAGAAGCGCCTGCAGTTGTTCGTTAGGTATATCTGATACGACCGGTGCCAAGAATCCGCGAATGATCAGATTCTCTGCATCCGAGCGAGATATACCGCGCGACATCATATAATAAACTTGTTCTTGATTCACTTGTCCTGCGGAAGCCGCATGACCTGCCTTAACATCATCTTCGTCGATCAGAAGGATCGGGTTAGCGTCGCCGCGTGCTTTAGGGCTAAGCATCAATACTCGCTCTGTCTGCTGGCCGTTCGCCTTCGTCGCGCCTTTCTCAATCTTCGAGATACCGTTGATAATAGCAGATGCAGATTCACGCATAACTGCACGGGTAATCATCTGGCTCTCTGAGCTCTTGCCGAAGTGAATAGCTTTTGTCGTAATGTTGAGCTTCTGCTCTCCACTGCCTACACATATGACCTTCGCATCAGAGTTAGAGCCATTGCCTTGTAGTATAGATGTCGTCTCCGAGACGGCATTGCCATCATGCATCTCGCCAACGATCCATTCGATCTGAGCGTCCTGTTCCAAGATAGCACGGCGGAATGAGATATCCACCGTTTCCTTGTTCAGATGGTGAATGGAAGCATAAGTCACCTTAGCGCCCGGCTTCGCGAATACTTCAACGATACCGTTGTGTACCGCTGGAGCCGCTTCGGAAGAAGAGATATAGTTGTCTACATAGTTTACACGGCTGTTTGCTTCAGCAACGATCAATACGTGCGGCGCAAAAGTTGCTGCCGCATCCTCGTGATAGAACATGGCCTGCACAGGGACATCCAGCTCCACATTTTTAGGAACATACAAGAATGCTCCGCCGTTCCACAATGCGGCGTGAAGTGCAGCCAGTTGATGCTCATCAGCCTTAATAGCTTGCATCAGATATGGCTTAACCAATTCCTCATGCTCACGCGCAGCTGTTTCCAGGTCCGTAAAGATGACACCCTTGTCTTTCAACTCTTGCTGCAATTGTTTATAGGAAACACCGGAATTGTGTTGTACCAGCACATTGTGAACTTCTTCAGCCTCAGCGCTTTGCAATACTTCAAGCACTACTGCTGGAAGCTCCTTGAAGCTTGCTGCAGCTTGAACTTCTGCAGGTCGCCCGTAAGCTGACAAGTTCCAACGATCAATCTTCGTTTTTTCTATTTTAGGCAAACCCAATGTTGCTGCTTTCTCCAACGCCTGCACGCGAAGCTCGGCTAACCATGCCGGTTCGTTCTTGCTGCGGGAGAGAGCCGCGACCGCTTCACGGTCTACGGGCAATACGGTTTCGGTACTCATCGGTCTATCGCTCCTCCTGTCATTCGTTCGTTACTGCGACTATTCTTCTTGGCCTACCGTTTCGTCTACAATACCGAGCTCTTCCTTAATCCAGTCATAGCCTTCAGCTTCAAGGCGCTCTGCAAGCTCAGGTCCGCCGGATTTAACGATGCGGCCTTGCATCATAACGTGTACGAAGTCAGGCTTGATGTAGCTCAGCAAACGCTGATAGTGAGTAATGATCAAGAAGCCGCGATCTTCACTGCGCATAGCATTAACGCCGTTCGCAACAATCTTCAAGGCGTCGATATCAAGACCGGAGTCGATCTCGTCCAATATAACGACCTTCGGCTCAAGCATCATCATCTGCAAGATCTCGTTGCGTTTCTTCTCGCCGCCGGAGAAGCCTTCGTTCAGATAGCGGTGAGCAAACTCTTGGTTCATATCCAGTTCCTTCATCTTGCCTTCCATCTGACGAATGAACTTGATCAGAGAGATCTCATTGCCTTCACCGCGGCGAGCGTTAATCGCGCTGCGCATGAAGTCGGAGTTTGTAACACCTGCAATCTCGCTTGGATACTGCATAGCTAGGAACAGGCCGGCACGAGCACGCTCGTCTACAGCCATCTCAAGTACGTCTTCACCATTGAGGGATACGCTGCCTTCTGTTACTTCATATTTCGGATGACCCATCAGAGCGGACGCGAGTGTACTTTTACCTGTACCGTTCGGTCCCATAATCGCGTGCACTTCGCCGCCCTTAACTTCGATATTGATACCTTTGAGAATTTCTTTACCTTCGATGGTCGCTTTCAAGCCATCTACGACGAATTGAGTTGCCATGTGTGCTGTACCTCCAAATGTTCATGGTTTTTAATTGTTTAAGTAAAGAGCTTATAACCCATACGAGTAAGCTCGAACTTTTCTATAAAATTTATCACATTGTATTTATTATAAAGTGATTCTCAATGATTCTCAATACAATTTTAAATCTTTCCAATGTTCTTTTCAACTTTCGAGTACAACAAACTACTTTTAACCACGTCTTATGCATGATTCTTGCCCCATATTATCCAATAATAATCAGTCAGACGCCCATTTTCGATTGAATTCGTGACTTTGCTAATGTCATTGACATAGTCTAATGAAATAGATTTGGAGGCGAGAAGCAACTATGCCGAATTACCGCATTATCGTTGATCTATCAGATCGGATGCTGTACCTGTTGGATGATGATACTGTAGTGCGCGGATATCCGGTTGGTATTGGGAAAATGCTGACAGCAACACCTGCCGGTCAATATGCGATCATTAACAAGGCTCCTAATCCCGGCGGTCCGTTCGGCGTGTTCTGGATGGGACTATCCAAGCCGCATTATGGCATTCATGGAACCAATGATCCATCTTCCATCGGTCATGAGGTATCACACGGGTGCATTCGAATGTACAATGCCGACGTGCTGCAGCTTGCCAGCCTGGTGCCTATCGGCACAAAAGTTACCATTAGACCTTAAGAACATAATAAAAGACGCAATCCGAAATAAGTAATGGATGCGTCTTTTCTAGGTTTGGCTAGTTCATTATTTCACAGATGGAATGTTGCACTATTATCCAAGATAAGCACTAAGCATCCATACATGCTTTTCCAGATCTGCAGACATGCTCACGAACATATCCGCAGACACTTTGTCACCGAGGTTGTCTGCTTCGTTGCTCGCAGCACCAAATTCATTCACGAGCTGATTGAAATCAGCAATTAACTGCTTCAACATCTGCTCAGGTGATTCAGTACCTGCAGATTCTTGAATAGTTGCATGTGCAGCATATTCTTTCAGAGTAGCATATGGTTTGCCGCCGATCATCAGCAGGCGTTCTGCAACTTCGTCCATCTTCGCAGTCATTTCATCGTACAGCTCTTCGAATTTCTCATGAAGCGTGAAGAAATGAGGTCCTTTCACGAACCAGTGATAGCTGTGAAGTTTAACATACATCAAATTCAAGTTTGCCACTTGTTGATTCATTTGTGTGTGCAGTGCTGCTTTAGTCATAATAATTTCCTCCTAAGTATATATCTGAATTTAGTTGTAAACATAATAACATTTCCTTCTTGATAATTATTCTAAACTAATAATCATTATATAACAAGTCTTTTTTTGAAATAAATACAGGTTATTTCTACCAACTTGCGCATAAGAACAATCTTATTAGTTACAACTGATGATGCGGCACCTATCTTTGGACTTCATTTCACATATGAACATCATCCAAATCGTGCATCCATCTATTAATTGTAACTCATGTTCTTATTTCGCCAATGATATTAATTACACAAACCAACTTCAGTAGAATAAACATTCTTTATTCGTATATCCGCACTTTCTAATGTAGGCTTCGCCAATGTGCCCGGCAATATACAAAAGGCCGGTTCAAACGAAGTTGAACCGACCTTAAGCTTCCGTGTTGTTGTCTATAGCATCTTCAACAAGGCATCGCGCCCTATCATCCCTGCTGTTATCCCACAATTTTCCGCTTCATGGGTAACCGATTCTAATGGCGCATGAAGGAGCTGCTCTAGCGTCTTGACCCCAACAGCGCGACCTGCAATAATATGACGTTCCTTCAGCCGATCATTCAGCAGTCCGACATCCAGCGCGCCGCACATAATGTACCCTTTATCTGTCGATATCGACAGCAGCGTCGTCTTCGGCAGCAGAACTTCCACCCCGATCACTGTATGCCCCTCAATCTCAATTGGAATAATATTAACCAATGCACACCCTCCTTGCTTACGATCTGCCGTATATTTGTATGCATTGGCGTAATATTTCGTGATTATTGCCATGACGAAACAAACCCGCCATCCTATTAAGAAACAGCGGGTTTAATATATGATGTCTATTGAACTTGAGTGCTAAGCATCATTTCAATCTTGTTGACTGGAAGCGGCGGGCTAAAATAGTACCCTTGCAGCTCATCGCAAGCATGCTCTTGAAGAAACTCAACTTGTTCTTTATTCTCGACGCCTTCCGCAATGACCTGCAGATTCATCTTATGTCCCATCGCGATAATCGCCGACACGATCGCGGCATCATTCGGATCCTGCTCCAGATCCCTTACGAATGAACGATCAATCTTCAAACGGTTAATCGGAAAGTTCTTCAAATAGAGCAGGGAGCTGTACCCTGTTCCGAAATCATCAATGCTTATCGTTACGCCCAAGCGCTTCAAATCTTTCATCACACGCAGTGAGCGAGAAACATCCATCGTCATCGTTTCGGTAATCTCTAGATCCAAATATCGCGGCTCTAAACCAGTTACAGCGAGTGCACGCTCAACGATCTTGATCAGATCATTCTGTTCGAATTGTCGAACGGATAAGTTAACGGATACAGGTATATGAGGAAGCCCCTCCGACTGCCACTGCTTGTTCTGACGGCATGCTTCTTGGATGACCCATTCACCAAGTGGAACAATAAATCCATTCTCCTCAGCCAGAGGGATAAACTCAGCAGGCGGCACCATCCCCCGCTGTGGATGGTTCCAGCGTACCAACGCCTCCACGCCGACAATCTGTTTCGTATCCAACTCCACCTGCGGCTGGTAGTACAATTCAAACTGACCATCTTGCAGTCCTTTCAGCATCTCATGCTCAAGAGTGATCCGTTCTAGTGAAGGTGTATCCATATCCGACGAGAAGAAAAGGTAGCTGTTCTTGCCGCGCTGCTTAACCAGCGTTAACGCCGCGTCTGCCCGCTTCAAAAATAAAGTAACATTATCATCAGGAGCTACGTGAATCCGTTCCGACACAACGCCAATGCTCAGCGTGACGTGCACAGGTATACCATCAAGCACAAACGGCTCCTGCATAACCGCAAGCAATTGTTCGACACGACCCGCCACTTCCTCCTCTGTTGAGGTATAGCTCATAAAGCAAGCAAATTCATCACTGTCCATGCGAGCTAGGAAATCATTGTCGGTCATCGAGCGAAGCAAACGATCCGCGATCTGCATCAGCAGCATATCGCCAAAATCAGAACCGAAGGTGTCGTTGATACGCTTGAATCGATCAAGATCCATATAGAGCACCGCAATTGAGAAATGTTCCTTCTTCGCGCTGTTGATGGACTCCTCCAGCTTCTGAACAAACATCCTGCGATTAGGCAGTCCTGTCATATCATCATAATAAGACATATAGTGAATCTTCTCGGCCATATAGCGAGACGTCGAATTATCCTGCAGATAGACCATGACAAGCTTAGAATACGCACATTGACTAAATGGTGATGGTATCACTCCCGCATGCCAATCCTGACGAAAACCCAGAGAATGATAGCTTGATAGCTCAATTTGCTTAGGCATACCTTCTTCCGTAACTTGCCGCAAGGTCGATAACAGCGCTTGAAGGGATCGTTCTTCAAAAAGCGTCGTCACTTCAGGATCATCTTGATCTGAAGAAAATCCGCTCTTGTCGCGAAAGACGGAATTAAGGATCACGATCTCCCCTTGCTTCGTCATCAGCAGCGTCGGATGAGGCATCCTGTCTATGTATTTTTCCCAATAATGAATATCATGTTCGAGTTCAATACGGCGCTGTGAAGCAGCGAGACTTCGCTCCATTATGATGCCATACCCTATTAACATAAGCGTACACAGAATTAATACTGTACGAAGCCATCCGTCAGCCAATAGGCACAATGCCAGGCTGAACGTTACAATGATGCCTAACATTATTCTCGTCCAATATCTAGGCAGTATGTGCTCTGCATTCCATTGCAGTTTAGATAGTTGCATACCATCCATGGGTTTCAAACGCATCTCTACCTCCCGGCTTCGGTATTTACTCTGTTAAGAAGGTTGCTTAGCAGCTAATGCAAGCATCAGCCAGCCTGCTATGAAAGCGACCCCACCGATTGGCGTGATGGCTCCGAGTATCCCGATGTCAGTGAAGCACAATAGATACAGACTTCCAGAAAAAATAATAATACCGACCCATATTAACCTTGCCGCCCACAAAACCTTCGTCTGATCCTGTAATCGATCGGCCAGAATAGCAATTAACAGCAACGCAAGCGCATGAGCCATATGATACTGCACCGCTGTTTCATAAGTTGCCATACGCTCGGCTGTCAACATATCTTGCATAATATGCGCACCAAAAGCTCCTAATGCGACAGATAAACCTGCATTAATACTTCCAATCAAGATATAGCGTCGAAGCATGTTGTCAACTCCTCATTCAATAATATAGGTATTTTTAACTACAAAACAATTCTATCTTATATGATCTTTTACGCATATTCTAGATGAAATTTAATGAATTGTGCAACAATGCCGGGAAAGGTTAATGAGTCTAAAGAACTGAAGGGGATTTAAGAATACGACAATTATCGATCTTTATTATGGAGAATCGAGATTATTTTTATTATAACAGGTAACGATTTAAAAGGAAGATATTCCGAATGAATCACTGTGAGTTTATTCAAATTAATAACCATTTTATTCAACTGTAAATGATCTTTAGAACAAAACCGGTTATCTCGCTCAAGCTTCCTCATCCTTGCAGTACCTCGGCACTGTAACACGGTTTTTCCCCGTTATCTCTCCAAACTTGCGAGTTTCGACCGCTGTAACAGGGAAATAACCTGTTATCTCGCTCAGACCTCCCCATCCTTGCAGTGCCTCCTCTCTGTTACACGGTTTTTCCCCGTTATCTCACCTAACTTGCGAGTTTCGACCTCTGTAACGGGGAAATAACCTGTTATCTCGCTCAGGCCTCCCCATCCCTGCATTGCCTCGTCACTGTAACCCGGTTTTCCTCCGTTATCTCACCAAACTTGCGAGTTTCGCCCAACATAAAGACAAGGCACACCCTTTCGAGCGCACCTTGTCATCAGCTTGTTATTTATCGTTCAAGTTTTATTTTCTAGCGTCTAGAGCTTGTTGATATATCTCTAAGAATCTAGGCAGGTTCATGCTGTCAAGCGTCTGCAAGTAGGAGTCCCAATCCTTCTCAATATCTGCATCTCCAATCACAAACCGCGCCTGCATCTCATCCACATAGTCATTGATTGTCTTTGATAGGTCGGAGAGCTCAGAAGATTCCTCATCCGTAAAGAACAGCTGCGGCATCGCCATGCTTGCATCCGGCTTGTATGGCTCGTAATTCTTCTTCGTTTCGTTATATAGAATCACTTCGAGATTCGGCTTGCCATCATTAGGCGCAACTTCACCTAAGCGTAGGTCATTGGAACGATAAGTCGGACCTGTCTGCTCCCAGTGAATATTTTGAATCTGACCGTATTCCATTAATCTTGCCCATTTCGCTGGCTTGCCGTTGATACCGATCTCGCCTTCCTTCGCTGCGCGCCATTCCTGATCTGGACGACCGATTGTCGTCCGCAGCGAAGTTTCTTCATCATAGAAGCCGTCTGCCCAGCGGAATGCAAGCTCAGGATCTTTGGCATTTTTAGTAATCAAGAACTTGCCTACAGAGTAACCGAACGGAGTATAGCCTGCGTACTGCACCCCGTTTGGACCTTTCAAGGCTGGTACGGTCACATAATCCAACCAGCGCCCGCTCTCGCCCGCGATCTGTGTAAACATGCCCTGATGACCTCCAAGAGCAACGCCTAACAGAGGAACTTCGGCATTCTCGCCTAGCTTGAGCAGCTGATCGCCATCCTGCGTGAATACTTGCGGATCAATTAACCCTTCGCTGTACAGCTTATTCAAATATTTCAAGCCCTCTTTCCACTCAGGCTTGTTATAGGATACCTGTACCTTGTTGTTTTCTATATACATATGGTAGCGCGATTCACTGAATACGGAGTTGTAGACGAATGAGTTCATAATGAATCCATCGATGGATGACAGCCACCCCTTCCCGCGCGGCGCGCCGGAGAGCGGCACTTCATCCGGTTTGCCGTTTCCGTTTGGATCCTTCTCCTTGAACGCTTTCAGCACCGTATACAGCTCTTCTGTCGTAGTTGGCACCTGCAGATTCAGCTTATCCAGCCAAGGCTTATAGATCCACATCTTCTGCGCCATGGAGCAATGGTAGCAATCATTGATTTCGGGAAGCGCATAGATGTTGCCGTCCGGAGCTGTAATCGAAGGCTTGATCACCTTATTTTCCTCAAATGCCTTCACGAGATTCACACTGTACTTGTCGATATAATCGTTAAGCGGCAGAAATACACCCTGTTTGCCGTATATCATCTGCTGTGCAGGCGTCACTCCAAAGCTCATAATGACATCAGGATAATCGTTGGAGGCGAGCATCAGATTCAGCTTCTCCTGCGCGCTTTGCTCAGGCACGATCGTCCACTCTACTTTGACATTCGTCTTCTCTTCATACCATTTCGTAAACTCGTTGGTCTCAAAGTTTTCAACTAAGGAATTAGAAGGGATCATAACCTTCAAAGTCACTTTTTCTTTCGAGAGTGGGAAAGTTCCTTTCTCAATAGGCGCTGCTGCCTCTTCCTTCTTCTCTCCGCTCTTCACTTCCTGCTTCTCTTCCTTTACCGGCTCAACTTGTTCCGTCCCTGTATTGCTGGAGCATGCGGATATTAGTAGTGCCGTACACATTAGTACTGCGAACAGTCGTGTGAACCACAATCGTTTACGCATGTGTAAGTTCCCCCTTCATCATAGCTTCAGAATCTTAACCTTTAATGGAGCCGATCATGACACCTTTTACAAAATATTTTTGGACAAAAGGATACACTACCAGCAGAGGTGCCGAAGAAACAACAATAAGCGAATACTTTAACAATTCACGCAGACCTTGTCTCGCTGCTGCCAATTTCACATCGCCGAGCGTTTCTTGAGAGATTTGATTCTGAATCAGGATTTCACGCAGCACGAGCTGCAATGGAAACAACTTTTCTGTTTTTAAGAAGATCAGAGCATTAAAGTACTGGTTCCACATATCAACACCGTAGAAGAGCGTGATAACTGCAATAATCGGACCAGACAACGGCAGTACGATACGCAAGAGGAATTTGAAATCATTGCAGCCGTCTATCTGCGCGGATTCCTGCAGCTCTTTCGGAATACTAGTCCTGAAATAAGTCATCATTATCATGACATTCCAGACGGACAGCGCAGAAGGCACCACTAACGCCCAGATGCTGTCCAGCATACCGAGCTCGCGCACCAGTAAGTAGCTAGGAATAAGGCCCCCGCTAAACATCATGGTGAATACGAACATGAGATTGAAAAAGCCGCGCCCCTTGAAGTCCCCTCGGGAAAGCGGGTAAGCAGCTAGTATCGTCATCACTAAGCTGATGATCGTTCCAAGCACAGTGTAAATGACTGAATTCTGCAGACTGATCCACACCATTCGATGGCGGAATATCGCCACATAACCATCCGTAGAGAAGTCAACAGGCCAGAGCCAGACCTTTCCTGAGATGACGGCACTTGACGAGCTGAATGAGGCGCTTAACACATAGATTAAGGGATACAGTACGATAATGAGAAACACACCGAGCAGCACATTATTGATCCAATGGAACCAGCGGTCACCTTTTGACGAAGCGAACGTGTCCATCTGCTCCCTCCTTTCGCGGCATATAGATGTTCATCACAAGGAACCGGAGTGCGGTTACCATAAGCTCTCTTGCCCTGTCTTGCGGGCCGCATAGTTCACTGTCATGAGCAGCAGGAGCGAGATCACAGATTTGAACAAACCAATAGCTGTTGCATAGGAGAAATTCATAGCCTGAGATAACAGTCCAATCTTGTACAGATACGTGTCTATCACTTCAGAAGTGCTTAAGTTTAACGGATTCTGCATCAGATAAATTTTCTCGAAGCCGGTTTCCAGCAGTTGACCCGTGTTGAGAATCAACAGAATGATCGCGATCGGCAGAACTGCCGGCATATCAATATGCCAGATCCGTTTCACTCTGCCCGCCCCGTCCAACACCGCTGCTTCATGAAGGGCTGGATCAACGGTTGACAGCGCTGCCAAGTAAATGATGCACGAGAAGCCGATATGCTGCCAGACGCCAGACCATACAAAAATGGACTTAAAGTACTCCATCTTCCCCATAAAGTGGATCGGCTCCACACCAAACAGCCCAAGGAGCTGATTAATCATGCCGGCTCGAGGATCGAGCAGCTGCAGTAGAAGTCCAACGATAACGACTGTCGATATAAAATGAGGGGCGTAGCTGACAAGCTGAACGGTGTTCTTGAACCATCGCAAGCGCACCGCATTCAAGCTCAATGCAAGCATGATCGGCAGCGGTGTACTGACAACTAGGGAGTATAGGCTAATGAACAGCGTGTTCTTCATGATGCGCCAGAAGTCATGCGAGTTGAAGAAGCGAAGAAAATGCTTCATCCCTGCCCAATCACTTCCCCACAACCCTTTAACTGCGTTATAATCCTTGAATGCGATCTGCGCTCCGATCATGGGTCCGTACTTGAAGATTAGAATATACAGCAGCGGCAGCAAGAACAACGCATATAGCTGCCACGATCGCTTCATGTACGCACCGGCGCTCGCTAATTGCTGACGCGGCCTTTCCCTTTGCTTCCCGGTAACGGACCTTTCTTGCCGCGAGTAAGCCGGCATGAGCTGCACCTCCAATTCTAATGAACGAAATCGGCTGCTATTATAGAAGCATCATGCAAGAGATGATTAGGACTACAGCATGCACGCGAGTGAAATCGCATTCATGTTTGTTGACCATAAAACAAATGGTGCACGCCCCTCTATGGCCGTGCACCCATTATATAAGCAAGTGATATCCTCGAAAATAAGCCGTTTTCATATCCTGTGCAATAGTTAAGAAAAGGCATTATTCCGTTTTTATGTGACTATGCGTTTTTCGATATTCTGTAGCGCTGGTGCCGTGGACTCGCTTGAAAGCGCGACTGAATGAATTGAGTGAATTGTATCCAACCTGCTCTGCGATGGATGTTAGCGGTGCGCCGTTCTTCATCATTTCCTTGGCGGCAGATAGGCGAAAGCGTTCAACATAATCGAAGAAATTGATGCCGCATTGTTCTTTAAAGAAAGCTGACACATACGCTTCTGACACCTGCATTTCATCTGCAATCGCAGTTAACGATAAGGACGGATCAGCGAAGTGATCGTGAATGTACCGCATCATCTCTTCAAGAAGGTTCTCATTGCGACTGCGCTTTCTTTCATTAACCGCGTGACATAAGTGGTATGCCTCCGCTTCAATGTGTCGGAACAGCTTCGTTAATCCACCGCCTGACTTCATCAGCTGCTGTTGGAAGTTGACGGGATCTTGCTTCAAAGGGATATCCAGAGCAATGGACTGCTTCAAGAGTGTCGCATATACATCCATCAGCAGCCACTGCCTCATGACGGAGGATATCTCCAGCTTGCTCCAATTGTCAGCCCATATGATCTGAAACAGTTGAGCCGCGATATCCTCGTTTCCAGCACGGATCGCGTGTAAGAGCCGCTGCTCGGTGTCCGCGCTATAGGAGTACATACTGTACCTGGATACGGCTTGCTCATCCCACCATAGGATGGCCTTATCGGTTTCACGCTCTGCTGAAGCGGCCAACTGTCTCGCCTGCTCCAACGCCCGCGGCACATCGAGCCGTTCCGTCACGATGCCGCCCACGGTGCAGATAAGCGTAACGTGCTGCTGCTTTAATCGTTCGCTGAGCTCGATCAACGTGAGGCCGATGCCGCTGTCGAAGGCATCATCAGCGGCGCCGCTGCCGAGCGTACTTATATCGTAGAAGAGCAGCGCCACCTGGTCTTGTTCGATATCGATTGCATCATATGGAACGAGACCGAAGCTCCCTGCTTCATCCAGCACCTGGAGCCGCTTCAGCTCCATCTCATGCAAGACGGATGGGCTCCAATCGTCACCGTGCCAGCCAAGCTGAAGCAAGGCCACTGCATAGCGGCTCGCGCTCCGATCCAAGCCCGCATGTTCAAGCGAGGCTTGCAGCTGCTGGTCGGAAGCGTACCCGCCGCGCAGCCACTTGCCGAATACAGCGAGCCGCGCATATTCCTGCCGCTCGACGAGCTTCCGGTTGAGCGTCTTGGTCGTTTCCAGCAGCTCGCTGTACACATCGCGCAGCGAAGTGAACACGTCCTTGCGCTTGCCTGGCAGGCTAGAATTCGTGAGCGGAAGCACATCCGCATACAGCCGTTCAAGCGGCCTGCTGTTCTTCCGCGACAGCCAATAGGCAAGCAGGAGAATAAGCGCAAGTGACAAACCGACGAGCGTGAAGGTCGTCTGCTTCATCTCCTCGACGCTCTTCAACACCTCCGCAGTAGGCTGTGCCGCAACAAACGTCCAGCCTGTCTTAGGGGATACAATCTGCGAGACCAGCATTTCCTCCCCGTCTATACGAGTTCTAAATTGCTCGCGCTCATCCGCCAACTTGCTAATTAACAGCGCAGTTTCCTTGCGCTCCGGCAACTTTCCGCTGGAGCCAATCACTTGTTGATTCTCACCGACAATCTGAATCCACCCGCCATGCTGAACCGGCAGCAGCTTCTCAATCTCTTGATGAGAGATCAGCGCAACGACAGCGCCTGGATAATAGCCTGGATAGCCAAGCGATCTGACATAGGCGATCATCGGTTCTTTATGGATTCCATACCTAATTTCCGCGGCGCCATAATAATCACGAGAATGGTAGGAATTTAGAATCCTCTGTTCCCATTCTTCCTTCGTCCAGCCTTCCACTTCTAACACATCATCGTAAAATGTATCCATTAAATGCACACGATCCGGCGATATGATGAGTCGGCTGTTCTTAAAAGCGACGAAATAGTCGAGCAGAAACTTGTTGCTCGCACTATAATCGCTTAGCGATGAGCGCGTTGACATCACCTGAAACGTGTTCGTGCCTTTGAACGGTTCGCGTACAACCTGAAAGCCTTTCACCTTTGGATGCTCGACCGTTTGCTGTACAATCGACTCCACCTCGTTCAATCGAGCATCCAGCAGCACTTGAGCCTGCTGAAGCGTCTTGGCGTTTCGATTCAGCACCTCTCGCTCCAGCGCGTCGATCGTAGAATGATAAGCGAGCCAGCCTGTAAACAATGTCAGCCCCAAGAACAACAGATACGGCAATAAGAAGCGCAGCCATATCCGGTCGATCCATTTGCGTTTCCAGGCTGCGCTGATCCGCACGTTTATGTAACCGTTTCCATATTTGGTGGTGCGCTGCGGTTTAGACATGACTAGCCTCCTCTCGATCGTTTTCCGTTGTAACTAACACACCTGAAATATACATATTTTAACACCGCGTACAAAACCATACTAGCATCCACAAATCATTACAAAGAAAAAGCGAATAACTTATCAGTTATCCGCTTCGCTAAGATGTATTATGAGTTCATTCTATTGCAGACCAGCTTGTTGGATCGCGTAATCAGCTAGCAAACGAGCGCCGTAACCGGAAGCACCCGCTTCCGCGTAGCCTACATCCGACTTGTACTGCGACGTCCCAGCCATGTCGATGTGAGTCCACTTCATTCCTTCCGCTACGAAGCGGCGAATAAACAAGGCTGCGGTGATCGCGCCGGCAAGCGGCAATGAGCTCGTATTGTTGATATCCGCATAATCGCTTCGCAAATAAGCTTCATACTCATCCATCAGCGGCATAGGCCACAGCCGCTCGCCGCAGGCTTCACCGCACTGAATGAGACTTGCGCTCATATCCACATCGCCCCATATACCAGCGATGCCCAGTCCAAGCGCTGCGCCTACATTGCCAGTCAGCGTAGCAATATCGACTGCTTTGACAGCGCCCAAGTCTGCAGCGTGAAGCAGCGCATCCGCAAGGATCAGACGCCCCTCGCCGTCCGTATTGCCGATCTGAACGCTCAAGCCGTTCGGATATCGAATAACAGCTGACGGCAGCACAGCTTTGGCGTCTGGAACATTTTCAACAACTGGAATCAAGGCGGTAACATTGACCTTTGCTTCCATCGCGACGAGAATGTCCATTGCGCCAAGCACAGCCGCGGCGCCGCCCATATCCATTCGCGCGTCGCTAATATCCGAGCCGCTCTTTACGTTCATTCCGCCCATGTCAAAGGTAACACCTTTGCCGATCAAGGCTAACAGCGGCTGGCTCGGATCAGCGGCATAACGCAGCTCGATCATGGCTGGTTCATGGATGCTGCCCGCTCCGATCGTTTGAAGCCCAATCATCTGGCGCTCCTTCAGCTCCTCACCGCGGTAGACATGTACTTGTACTGGTGTATCCTTGAACCGTTCAACGACTCGATTCACCATTTCCGAAGGTACCAGCACGTTGGCAGGCTCGTTCACCAGATCACGGGCGAAAGTGTTTCCGCTGACTCGGATGTTCGCAATGCGTACCGCTTCATGCAATTGGTCAGCTGTCCATTGCGTCCAATCAGCAGGATCCAGCATTAATTTCACAGGAGCTGCCTGTTTGGAACGATATTGGCTGAATTGATACAACCCGAATAGCCAGCCCT
Organism: Paenibacillus sp. EB106-04-04-XG159; assembly: GCF_058791835.1. Classification (NCBI taxonomy): domain Bacteria; kingdom Bacillati; phylum Bacillota; class Bacilli; order Caryophanales; family Paenibacillaceae; genus Paenibacillus; species Paenibacillus sp. EB106-04-04-XG159. The sequence goes on from NZ_JBYTDY010000003.1 coordinate 54,929, forward strand.
CCATCCATGCACTTAACCAGGATGTATCTGCTTGCTTAGGATCAGCGCAAGCGGCGCCGGGCAGGCAGCATACGAGTCTTACCGATTCTCGTCCTTCTCGTTGAGCCGTACGCGCAGCCTTGCCTGCCGCTCTCCTCACACTTTCGCAGCTGTCGTCCGCCGCATACGAGCCCAGATGCACGAGATACACGTCGGCTTCATCCTGCTTACGGCTGCGATAGATCGTAACCTCTCCAGGCTTGCCTGCACCCGAAGTGCCTAATGATGCAGAGAATGGATGCTGATCTTCACCCGTTATCGGCAGAATCAGCACATCTTTGCTTGAAATCGTATGTGAAGATGTTCCTATATAAATTATGTTATTAAGCATGTAATCGACAACCCTCTTTATGTTCATCATTAGTTATTAGTTATAGAATAGCGGAATGCATACTGACTCCCTAATCCCACTCGTATACCGCTTTGCGCACACCAACAATTCGACCGCCGTCATTGCGAATCTCATTCGGGACGAGCTTGTACAGCCGATCGATCGTTTCTTGATTGTCATAACCGATGCGTTCCAATATCGTCGCGATAATAACAGGCCATACCGCCTCAGAGCCATCGGATACTTTCAGTGAGATTCCAATGCGCTCCTTGCGCAGGCCAATGCCGTAGACTCCCTTTGCGCCGCCCTTAGCGGCAATGTTAGGATCCTTCAGCAATTCAGAGCATACAAACGCTGAGTCGGCGATCATCGTTGGATTCTCGTTCATCAGCTTCGCGATGCGCGCCGCCGCTTCTCGGGTGCTTGCATCTTCTATTAGATCTGGGCAAGCCAGCTTCAGGTATGCTGTGCCAATCGCGTGCAATGGCATTGCTTGTACGGGCAAGCCGCAGCCGTCGACTCCTAATTCTATCTTCTCGCGTGGCACGCCTGCCAAGATCGATAGACCTTCCAGTATCTCCTGTTGAATAGGATGATCCGGCTCGCTGTAAGTTGCTTCATCCCAGTCTGCCAGCTTGCAGCACATAATCATACCCATGTGCTTGCCTGAGCAATTATGGAACAGGCGGCGCTTGTCTTCCCGATTGCGATAGCGCTCTGCCTTTGCTTCTTCGTTCAGTGGATACGTAGCGCCGCAGATGAGCTGCTCTTCACGAATCGCCGCCTTGCTCTTCATCGATTCAAGCGCATCAATATGATAAGCTTCGCCGCGATGAGAAGCCGCAAACAAGGCAGCTTCTTTCCCTGTTAAGCCGAAGGCTGCATCCACTCCGCGCTTTATTGCTGGAAGCGCTTGGAACGGCTTTGCGGCCGAGCGCAAGAACGTCATATGCTCTGGATCCCCGACATGGTGGATCACTTCGCCGCGATCATTTACTACACTAATTGCCCCATAGTGCACATTTTCCAATACATCCGCACGATATTCATGAACCAGTACTTTAAAACCTTCCAATGCGCACACCTCTTTTCTATATAAAGTTTGTTGTCATGACAGCATTCCTGTGCAATTAGATAATTCGAGGTTTACCGGTATCTTTCCTGCTGTCACAACTCTATAGGGAGCCCGTTCAACGAGCGTCGCTATAATAAAATAGAAGCCAGCACCCTCTATTTCCTTTAATTACCTCTGTGAAAAAATAACATTTCTCGACAAAACTATATCATTTTTCGATAGAATATATAAGGATGACTATTTTTTATTGCGAGTAACATTTATATATTCTTCAAGGCTCATTAAGGAGGCTGTCAATTGAAATGGAACCGCTTTAAATCCAAAATACTGCTTAAGTACACGGTGTCATATCTTCTCATCTTTCTTGTTCCACTGACTGTGGTGACAGTTACTGTCTTTAAGAACTCGGGAGATACACTGCGTTCAGAAATCGAGCAGTCCAATCTGAATCAACTGACACAGGTTATGATATCTATCGATGAACGAATGTCAAAGCTAAATGAAACAGCCGCCTTAATCGCATTCGACGAACAACTGACACCGTACAATCTCCGAGACCCGTATTACAGCCGTGAGGCCATAAAAGCATTAGACAGATATAGGGTAAACAATCCATCAGTAGAAGAAATCTTTATATATATTCGAGGCGATGAAAATATTTACTCATCTCGGGGATTAACGAATACAAAGTCTCTATTTGAAGATACGTATCAATTTGAGAAGTGGGCAGCCTCAGATCTGCTCCGAGAGCTGAACGAGGTCCAATATCCTTACTTGCGACCTGCGGAAAAAATGACTTCTTATTCTCGCGAGCAATCGTTGCTTGCCTATCTCGTACCTATAACACCGAATAGTCCGTATCCACATGCAACTGTCATGTACTTTGTAGATGAATCCTATTTGACAGGGCTGATGGATTCCATCTTGAGCGATTTCACTGGAAACAGCTACATTTTCGATCAAAATGGGCAGATACTGACTGAAAATAATCATGGCGATATATTGCCTGCAGAAGACCTTGAACAATTATCTGCACTTGAATCTGGTATTCACAGCTTGAAGCTGAACAATCGTATGCATTCGGTTGTTTCCGTACATTCTGAGGAGTTCGGTTGGACATATGTCACTGCGATGCCTAGCTTCCAATTTTACGATCGGATGATTCATGTGCAAACCTGGATTATCGCAATCTTCTTAATCGTTGTTCTGCTTGGCATCCCAATCGCGATCCGTGTTGCGAAGCAGCAGTACCATCCGCTTCAGGACTTGATGGAATTTGCGAAGCTAAATACGAATACAACCGTAGCGGATACAGTAAAATCACATAATGAATGGGATTGGATTCGGCAAACGATTAATGACTATAGCGCTCGTATCGATCTCCAAGAACCTTACGTTCGCAATCAATGCTTGATGCTGCTCCTCAAGCACGGCAAGCCGGATGATACCGAGATGGAGCAATTGATTCGTTCTCTCAAGCTCGAAGTGGACAATGGTCGTTACTTTGTCATCATGATGGCATGGGACATGCCTCCGGAGATATCTATGACGGATGAGGATCGCCAGCAAATCGCGTCTATGCTGTATGAGCTTGAGCTGCCTACCCAGAAGGCGTATGCTTACGGCATTGAACAATCTCATTCGGATCAGATCGCTATTATGATTAGCTTGGAACACGATCCCGAGCAGCCGCTTCCGCAGCGTAAAGAACAGATCGTCGAAACGATCAGAGCACTCGTGATGGAGAATTCGCATCTCATTCCTTCTATCGGAATCGGTACCAGCTATGATAAGCTTGATGATCTGGTCGAATCCTACATTGAAGCCGCAACAGCACTAGAAATGCGAATCATCAGCGGCAATGGCAGTATCACTTATTTTGAGAAGCTGATACACAATGCAGATGAAACGTACTGGATTCCGAAAAATATACTGCTTAAACTTACACAAAGCTTGAAGCAAGGCAATGAAACGCTGGCCATTCACATGCTCGACTCGATCATCCAAATGATTCAGTCACAGACGTTATCGGTAGCTCTCACACGCTGCATATGCTTCGACCTGCTGAACACCATTCTAAAAACGGCTTCAGAGCTCGATATGCACGATGTTGTTCATGATATACCGAACATCACTTCATTCGAATCGTTAACGGAATTGAAGCAGAAGCTTTCCTTATTGATGATGCAAATATGTGAACAGTCCGTTCGCAAAACGGAAGGCGATCAGTATTCGCTAGTGGACGATATCGTCACCTATATTGATCAATCGTATGCCGATTATACATTAAGCTTGGAACATGTTGCTCTCAAATACTCCATCTCGACTTCTTACCTGAGCCGTACCTTTAAGGAACGGACAGGTTATAACTTTTCGCAATATATATGGAGGCGCCGTTTGGATGAGGTGATCCGTCTATTACTGACAACCAATGAACCACTGAAAGACATCATAACGCGTGTCGGGTATCTGGATACACCGAATTTCATTCGTAAGTTCAAGAAGGAGACAGGCTATACACCAGGTCAATATCGGAAGCAATATTCTAAGCAAAATGAATAGCCGTATCTAAACCAAATCCCCGAGATAACCGAAGTTATCTACGGGGATTTAGTTTATTGCAATACGATTAGTTAGAGTCCCAACGATCGTAAGCAGCTTGATAGATTTCTACCAGTCTGTCTCCGCCCATTTTCTTAATTTGAGCTACGTAAGTATCCCAGTTTGCCACAGGCTCTTGACCTGTTACAAATTTCGCTTCCATCGTCTTCACATAAGTGTCGAGGTCAGAACGCAATTTCGCTACTTCTGCTTGCTCTTCATCAGACAAGAATACGTTTGGATAAGGTACTTTTGCGTAAGGAACCAATTTCGTTTCAGTTTGTTCATTGAGCCACTCGTCGAAATCGCCTTTCAAACCGTTATATATTTCATTACTTACGAGACCTGGTGAAACGATACCATAGTCAGGTGTCATAGTTCCACGGTATTCTTCGCGATCACCGCCGCCAGGTACTGGAAGCCATTCTTTTACTTTTGCATCTTTATCTTTATACTGCCACAATGTACCTTCTGGACCATGCATGAACAAAGATGCGCCGTCATAGGAGTAATGGTAGTCAATCCAACGCATGGAAGCTTCCGGATTCTTGTTAGCACTTGTAATTGCAAACGCACCTGTTGACAGACCTGGATGCTTAGCAATTGCTGGCTCTGGTGACATAGGGCTTGATACAGGCTTGTACATTGGGTCAGTTTTATCTGGTTCACCGCCAAGCGTGAAGTACGCATGCCAGTCATTGAACAGACCTAACTGATTGTTTTCACCTTTAGCTTTCTTCTGCTCGCCAGTTTGAGAGAACGTTTCTTTATCCAACAAGTCTTCAGTCCACAGTTTGTTCATGAAAGTCAGATACTCTTTGTAGCCTTCTTCCATTGGTGTATAGTGAACTTTTCCTTCTTTATCTGCGTAGTAGACTTCGTTGTAAATGCCCCAAGAAGAGAGCAACCACATGCGAGTATCATCCAGCTTACCAGATGTAAATGGAATTTCGTCAGCTTTACCGTTGCCGTTAGGGTCTTCTGTCTTAACGCGCTTCAAGTATGTGTAAAGCTCATCAATTGTTTGAGGCTCAGACATATTCAAAGCTTTCAGGAATTCACCGTTATACCACATTGGACCGCGGTACCATACTGCATCCAAATCAATGCTCGGCAAAGCATAGATGTGACCGTCTGGCGCAGTGATCGATTTGCGAATGTCTGGGTTCTCGTCAAGAACCTTCTTAATGTTTGGTCCATAATTCTCAATCAGATCTTCTAATGGAAGGAGTACACCTTGACCGCCGTAGTTCACTTGCTCATCAGACGTGATATTTGCAGCGTAGAATACATCTGGCAAGTCACCGCTTGCGAACACCAGGTTTTTCTTCGTATCGAAGCTATCCATCGGCGCGTTGCGGAAATCAATCTTGACATTTGTCATTTTTTCCATTTCCTGGAATACAGGCATATCTGCCCACTTTTTGATACCGGTATCAGGTCCCATCATACTGATTGTGATTGGCTCTTCTACGATTGGGAAGCCTTCTTTTGCTACTTTGTCAGCAGAACCAGCTGCTGCTTCTCCATCTTTTTTGTCCGATGAGCCGCAGCCTGCAAGCAGACCGAACACCATCGTGACGGACAGCAGCAATGCCCATGTCTTTTTCATTTTCTTCATTGCATTAACCCTCCCTGTTTTTCTTTTGCTACCGAAGACTGTCTAACATTTTTATAATAATCGAAGACTTAATGCCCTCAGTTATTATCACGCTAGGGTAATCTTTACGTATACGGGCTTCTATTAACCTTTAACTGAGCCGATCATGACGCCCTGTACAAAGTAACGCTGCAAGAATGGATATACAGCTATAATCGGCAACGTCGACACGATCATGACAGAGTACTTAACTAGTGAAGCTACCTCTGCCTTGTTGTTCATCGCTGTTGCTACAGATGCGTTAACTACCGCACCAGTTGTCTCTGCACTCATTTCCTGCAAGACGAGAATCTGACGCAATACCATTTGCAATGGATACTTCGCATCATCGTTCAAGTAGATAAGGGCATTGAAGTAACTGTTCCAATGGCCTACACCATAGAACAAGGCCATAACCGCAATGATTGGTGCCGACAGAGGCAATACGATCTTAATGAACAATCTCATGTTCGTACAGCCGTCAATATAAGCGGCTTCTTGCAATTCCTTCGGCATCGTAGACTGGAAGAATGTGCGTGCTACGATAATATTCCATACTGACGCTGCTCCAGGTAAGATAAGCGCCCACATGCTGTCGATCAACCCGAGGTTCTTGATAAGCAAGTAGCTCGGTACGAGACCGCCGCTGAAGAACATGGTAAAGAGGAACATTCCCATAAAGAAACCACGTCCATAGAAGTCTTGACGGCTTAGTGCATATGCAGCAGGCAATGTTACTAGCAAGTTTACGGTTGTACCGACTAACGTATATACAATCGTATTGCCATAACTATTCCATATCGCCGGATTATCAAATACTAGCTTGTATCCTTCCAAGTTGAGGCCTTTTGGGAACAGCCACATTTCACCTGAGTTTACTAGCTTCGGATCACTGATCGATGCGCTCATAATGTAAACCAATGGATAGAGCACCACGATAAGAGCTAAAGTCAAAAATATATAGTTGCAAGCCAGAAATATCTTATCTGTCTTTGATTCTTTTACTGCTATAGCCATGTAACATTTCCCCTCCTTCTACCACAAACTATTTTCACTTGTACGTTTCGCAATAAAGTTAACGGTAACAAGCAAGATTGAGTTAACAACTGAATTGAACAAACCGACCGCAGTTGAGAAGCTGTACTGTGCATCGATCAAACCAGCACGATATACAAAGGTCGAAATAACGTCGGAAGATTCCATATTAAGTGAGTTTTGCAGCAACAGAATCTTCTCGTAGCCAACACCCAAGATGTTACCCATGTTCAAGATCAGCAAGATTACAATAGTAGGAATGATAGCCGGAATGTTAATGTTCCAGATACGCTGCAAACGGCTCGCGCCATCTACAACAGCAGCTTCATGGAGCATCGGATCGACACCTGACAGCGCAGCCAAGTAAATGATCGTACCCCAACCTGTACTTTGCCATACACCTGATAATACGTACATCGTCTTAAACCAAGCCGGGTCGGTCAAGAAATCAGGAGCGTCGAAGCCTAAGAACTCAATAATGTGGATAATGATACCTGTTGATGGAGATAGGAAAGTAATAATCATACCTGCCATTACAACGACTGAGATAAAGTGAGGTGCATATGTAACCGTTTGCACCGACCGCTTAAAGAACCCATCCTTAATTTCATTGAAAGCAAGTGCCAAAATAATCGGCAGCGGGAAGCCTACGACTAGTTCGTACAAGCTGATACTGAGTGTGTTCCAGAGCAGATCCCAGAAATAATAGGAATCGAAGAATCGCTCAAAGTGTTCGAAGCCCACCCATGGACTCCCCGTAATACCTTTAGTAGGGATAAAGTTTTTAAATGCGATTTGAACACCATACATCGGACCGTAATGGAAGATTAAGAAATACAGAAACGCTGGAGCAATAAATAAGTACAGTTCCCAGTTCCGCCATATTTTCTTTTTAAACGTACTTTCTTTCTTTTTAGGACTAACGTTCATCGAAAGGGCACCTTGACCATTTCCTTGCATCGCGTCCACTCCCTCCTTTCAAATTGCAACAATCTAATCTTATCTATCAGCATTAAGCATTAATCTTGCAGCGCTTGTCTTGTTCTGCCGCGGCGACTGCTAACGCTTACATTCCATATTGTAGGCTTCTTGTACCAGTAGTGAAATATGTCGATTTCGTTTTTGAGGTTCAAAACGCCCGAACACCGCGCCGCTATTGAAGTATACGCTTTCAAAATAGTATTTGTACATCATAAATGACATGGTAATTATCGACATTCAGAACTCGAAGGTACTCACAATATGTCGATTCAATCCAATGATTTACATACAATTATTCAATTCTCACAGTTATTTTTGTTCGTATTTACAAGCGACAATCACAGCTAGTTCATCTTTTATAGTGAAGTTCAAGTGCGTTTAGAACGCTATCTAGGCATTTCAGTCTATTATTATTGATCTATTGGATATATTTGATATATTTCTCGGGAAATATTAGTCGAATTATCGATTGTTACCGAAGCTGAACTCAACATTGTCATAAAAATAGCCCCGCTTCTAACTCGAAGCGGAGCAAACTATTCTTGCTATACATATGTTTTAGGCTGTTCGATCAATTTCAAGTATACAAACGCTTGCTCGGCTGTAACCGTGCAGCGCTCTGGCTGATCCAGCGAATCTCGTAAGTGAACGATCACGCCTAGAAATTGTCGTTTAAACAGCGTTAGTCAGGTCAAAAATTACAGAATTCCGAACAGTGATTTCAAATATGGATTAAGCAATACCCCTTTAGGGTCCAATCTGCGGCGAACTTCAAGGAAGTCATTCCATCTCGGATATAAGGAGGCCAGCTGCTCAGCCTTCTGCGTATGTAACTTCCCCCAATGCGGTCTGCCTCCATAGCTGAGGAGAATATCTTCCATAGCCTTGAAATATTCCTTATACGGCATACCTTTAAACATATGAACCGCGATATAAGCCGAATCTCGACCATATGCAGGGCTTAACCAGATATCATCACCACGGACATAACGGCATTCAATCGGAAAATGTACCGCGAAGCGACGCTTCTCCACACATGCGCGTATGTCCTCGAGTGCCGGCTTCATCGCTTCGGCAGGAATATTATATTCCATCTCACTGAAACGAACTAATCTTGGGGTTGCAAACAGCTCATGAGCATAACCGACCTCTTCCATCATGGGTATAAGCGCAGCCGATAATTTGCTTGCTGGGGCGGTAAGTTTAGGGACTATTCGGCACGCTTGGGATAAACACCAGAAGGAGTAATTCTCCAGAATAAGCTTATTAAAATGATTCCACGCTCCATTTTTCGTTGGCTGCTGGCTTGTTGCGTTCATAATCTTGACCTGCACTTGATCCGTGTGAGGGAACCAGTAAAACTCAAAGTGCCGATTGTCTCTGTTTAATGATGAGAGGTCGTTTAATACTTGCTCATGAGTCATGCGATAACTCTTAAAATGCATTCGAGAGGCCGGAATCACCTTCACTTGTACGTTGGTGATCACACCAAGCGCGCCCAGCGATACGAGCATCGCTTTGAACACATCCGGATGTTCGGCCTCACTGCATGTCAGAACCTCACCGCTGCCTGTCACAGCGGTAATTTGTGCAATTTGCGTGGAAATAATTCCATAGTTCGCGCCTGTTCCATGTGTGCCCGTGCTAAACGCGCCAGCAATCGACTGCTTATTAATATCGCCCAGGTTCTCTTGTGCGTAGCCTCTCTTGCACAGTTCATCTCCAAGAGTGTGCAGCTTCGTTCCCGCCCATACATCGGCCACGGAACGGACCTGATCAATTCCTGATATGCCCTGCATCTTGTCAAGCGATAAGTGAATATGATCTGTTTCCAGCAGCGGAGTGAAGGAATGACCGGAGCCCATAACGCGAACCGTTCTTCCACTGGTATTCGCTTCGCGAATAATTCCTTGCACCTCTTGTACGGATTCAGGATATACGAGTTGTTCTGGGGTGCTGTGGGCGAGTCCTGACCAATTGCTCCAGGCCCGCTGTTCTACCTTAATCACACAAAACACCATCCTTCTCCCCGATACGTCTTCATCGTGCCCGTTACTTGACCATCTGCGTATGTATGCAGTACTGTAAATCGTTCACACAGCTCTCCTGCCTTGCTGTGGCGCATAAAGACCGGGTCGCCAAGCATTAATGGCTCGGATCCTGCATAGTGAAGCGGCGTTTGCACTTCACCCGCCCCTTCCATCGCCAGCAGCTTGGCTCCATGCGGAAGATATGGCACAGGCAGCTTATCCGCTCCTGCGGCGCCAGAGCCAATATACCCTCCGCCGTGGCAGGTATACACTTGCGGCTTCGGGCGGCGCACGATCTCGATCGCGAAGCCTGCGGCGGGACCGTTGCGGAAGTCTTGATAGTTGTCGAATAAGCCAGGCGAATAGAAGCCTGATCCGACCGTCACTTCCGTAACGGCCTCCTCTGCGCAGGTGGAGGCGATGCTGCCGGTTCCGCCGCCATTAACGAAGCGAACGGCGATGCCCTTCTCTCGCAGGCGCTGCAGGATGTGCGCTCGCTTCGCAGCGAGCTCGACGATCGAGCGCCGCTTCATATGGCGGATAAGCGCATTCTTCAGCGCCTTACGCGGCGCCGCATCGCCGATACCCGCGATCTGCGCTTCGTAGCCCATGATGCCGTCCAAGCGCACATATTGAGATGCGGCAATCCGTTCAGCCAACTCTACTGCCGCTTCGACCGTCCTTACAGGTGAGCGCCATACGCCGAAGTGGATGCCGTATAGGTCAGAGGACATATCCACATCCAAGCATAGCGGGATAACGACGCCGGATAGTTTCGCTAGCTTCTCTAAGTGCTGCACCTGATCCCATTCATCCACCATGAATATGATCGTCTTGCCTTGCGCGATCATCCTCGCGGCTGACTTGACAGCTTCGACCTCCCAGGCCGGATAGCCAATCAGCAAGTCATCCAAGCCGCGCTCGGCCAAGCATACCGCTTCGCGCGGTGAGTAGCACATCACCCCGCGAATGCGCGCATCCTGCCGCAGGATATACTGCAGCACCTCCACAGATCGAATCGACTTGCTGGCGATTCGAATCTGCTTGCTGCCGCTGCGGCGAAGCGCATCCTCGATATTGGACTGCAGGATGTCCATATCGAGGAATGCATACGGCATTGGCACATGGGCGAATGCCGCCTTGTATTGCGCATACGACCTTCGGTTTAGCTCTAACTCTGCCATATACGGTCAGCCTCCTATGCATCTCCGTCCTCTAACGTTTGCTAAACATGCAATCGTTTCCATTTTAATCGATACTAAATGGAAATTCATTCTATTTTTAAAAGAGTTGTATGATCATTGCTGGACAGTCATATTTTAACAATATGATCTGGTAGAATAATTTATAGATCCTGAACTCCTGAACTGTTGATCACAAGAACTATAATATTCGGGAAGGAGCCTCATCCATGCGCATATGGCAGGACTTTAAAAGCTTTATGAATATACGCGGAGCAAGAATACTTATATTCGTTCTATTCATATATGGAATGGGAACAGGCATACTCGCGCCGATGAACGCCATCTATCTGCAAGACTCTATCGGGCTCGAGAAAGCCCAGATCGCCAGCATCTTTGCGTCCTCCCTGCTGCTTAATATGGTGCTCACCATCACTGTCGGCTTCTTCAGCGACCGCATGATACGCAAGAAGACGATCCCATTGATCGCATCGCTGCTGTGCGTCAGCGGGCTACTCATCTACATGCAAGCGGACAGCTATGCTTCAGCACTTATTGGAATGATCTTGGCTGTCGCGCCATCCGGCATGGTAAACGGGCAGCTGTTCGCGATGTCGCGCAATCATTTTACAAGATACGCTCCTAACCTGGTCGAGATCTCACAGATCTGGCTGCGCGCTTCATTAAGCATCGGCTTCTTCCTCGGACTTCTCGTAGGCGCTAATCTGTTCCTAATTGCTACATTTCAGGGTGTGCTATGGGGAAACCTAGCGGGGTATGCATCACTATTTATCCTGCTGCTGTTCTATAGAGAGGTTACGATCGAAACAGCCGCCAAAAAGAGCAGCGGTGGAGAAGCCTTCTCCCTCCTCATGCTGTTCGCTATCCTGCTGTTGTCCTGTGCGGACGCGATCCGCGGATTATATCTGCCGCTTGTCGTCAACCAGCTGTTTGGCGATCCGCGTCTCATGTCATACATATGGAGCATTCAAGCTGTATTCGAGCTGCTGTTCATGACAATGGCCGGCTACTGGGCGGCTAAATACGGCAGCAAGCCGATCATCGGGCTCAGCGCCATATTCGCGCTGGCCGCTTACTTAACTTACAGCAGCAGTACATCACTGCTGGGCTTCTTCCTAGTACAGCCGCTGTATTCTTTCTTCGTCTCCGTCTTATACGGAGTCGGAATGGGCTATGTCCAACGAATGTTCATCCATAAAGCAGGCTTCGGCGCCAGCTTGTACGTATTCATCTCGCAGACCGCATCCTTAATCGGTTATTTTCTCCCGTTATTTATTGAAGGTGTGACACCGAGCATCTTCTGGATTCCGTCTACCCTGATCATTGCCTCACTCGGATTGATGGGGTATATTCTGAGGCGAGATCGTTCGCTTGGCGCCAATATGAAGATGAGCAGCTAATCTTTGCGGTTGAATCGGGACGTTGATCAGGCTGCGCGCGCATCCCCTAAGACGTCAAAAACATGCACCTCAGCTCCAAATCAGCTCGCGCGAGGGCTGAGATGCAGAAATTTGACGTCTCAGCTGCAAAAACCACTGCGGCGAGCCAAAAAAAGCTAAGACGTCAAAATTTTACGCCTCAGCTCCAATATCAGCTCGCACGAGGGCTGAGATGCTCAAATTGACGTCTCAGCCTCTAAAACCACCGCGGCGAGCCAAAAGGGCTTGCCCTCATACATATAGGACAAGCCCCCTTTTGGCTTCATGGATGATTGCCTGCTATAAACTCACTCTACAGCAGAAATTTATACAAAGGCGACAGAACCGATAATATTCCTACACCAATCTTCTTGAATTCAGAGACTTCGCGCTCTGCCAGATCATCATTAGCTTCATAGTTATTCTGTTCATTTACCAGGAGAGACTGGGACTGATAAACATCCATCTTCTGCTCCAGCAGATCTGCGAACTCTTCCCCATGTATAACCAACATGACCTCCGTGTTAATATATGTGCTTCTGATGTCAAGGTTATAAGAGCCCACAATAGATAGCTCATCATCCACGATAAAGGATTTGCCGTGAATCGAGTGCTCTCCTTGGTATTCGTACAATTGAACACCCGTACTTGCAACGCTCTCTCTTTCGCCCATATAACTGGAGAAGGCTGCCACATTCGGTGTGGAGGCTAGTGAGTTCGTCAGCAAAGTATACTCATCGAGGTCACTGCCAATCTCCGTCATCGTGTCCCGCATGGATGAATTAAGAACCGTATACGGGCTCTGTATCTTCACCTTGTCTTCTGCATTCAACAGTAGAGAGCTAATCTGATACCATACATGCGGCTCCTTCTTACCATTGTGGATCGGATTATGAATGAAGCTGATCTTATGCGTAGGAACGGTAACGTCCATATAATCGAAACTTCCATTGAATAGACTCGCCTTATTTGCCTTCAGTTCAGCATATTTATGCTTCAAACGAACCGCTTCGGCTTCGGCATCCCTTTGATGCTGTGCTGACAGATTACGATAAGGCTTCTTACTTATGTCTAGATTCCATATTTCCTCAAAGTACTGTTTAACGGAGAATATAACGCTGTCCTTCACCTGTTCCGTATCATAAGCTGTATTGTATACCAATACATCCCGATCCAAGCTTAAAGTCTTCTTATATCCTTCCGTATCAAAATATTTATCGCCTATGTTGCGTCCGCCTAGTATGAGAAGCTTGTCATCTGCAATCAAATATTTGTCATGCAGCCTGCCATTGAAGGTCCACGGTTTAAGAAACATAGGTTCATTATAAAATTTCAGTTCAATGTTAGGATGGATAGACAGCGCATGTGCAGCAGCTTCAGCATCCCTCTTCAAATGGTGAGCTACACCGTCTATGATAAATCGAACATGAACGCCTCGATCGGCTGCATCCAGCAAGGCTCCCATGAAATATTCCGTACTATCGCCCCAATGTGTAGCGTAGCAGGATATCTCAATGGTGTCCTCCGCTGAATTAATGAGACGCAATCTATCATCAAAGCCATCCTTGCCATCTTCAACAATTCCCGCCCTGTCTACCGACGGGCGATCTGTTCCGTAAAATTGCTCTGCATTCGTGCTACGACTAAATTCATCATTTACATCCAGATATGAAGCATAGGGAAGAATGCCAAAGGCAAGCACATACAACATGTATACTGCTGCTAGAAGGACAAGCACTTTGCCTACTTTGTACTTTTTCAACGTTGCCTTAATCTTGTTCAACTGCAATGACCTTCCCCCGCTTATCCTATACCAAGATGCTCATCATGAGATATTATTAACATGCTCATATGAATTAGACGACTTAGGCTTCTACTGCCCCTTCATTCTTAACCTGCGATCTTGTTTGTCCCTTATCGCTAAACACAATCTTCAACATAGGAGGAGTCACTAGTGTAGTGATGATGACCATAATAACAACTGAAGTGAAATACTCTGGCTGCAGCAGCTTAGACTGCAATCCTGTAGCAGCGATAATTAACGCAACTTCTCCTCTTGATACCATTCCAGCGCCAATAGCCAATGAAGAATGATTGCTAAAGCCTGTCAGGCGAGCACCTATCCATCCTCCTGCCAGCTTCGTTATGATGGCTACAACTGTCATCACGATCAGGAGACCAAGCTGATCGCCAATCCCCGCGAAGGACACATTTAATCCGATACTCACGAAAAATACAGGTACGAATATGCCGTATGCAATCGGCTCAATCTTCTTCTCTACCTCATGCTGGAACGGAGTTTGGGAAACGGCAATTCCAGCTGCAAAAGCGCCGATAATGCCGGCCAGCTCCATCCAATCCGCAAAGTATGAAAACGAAAAGCAGACGATCAAGGCCGCACTAATCTTTGCCTCGGTTATCCGAAGCTTAGACAGCCATTTCATAAACACAGGAACGGCGAACACACTCGCAAGCAGGATGATAACAAAGAACAGCACTTGCTTGCCGACCAGGAGACCGATCGAAGTGTCTGAACCTTCACCCAGCAGGCTCATAATGAAGGCTAACAGAATGACCACGAGCACATCATCGACGACGGCTGCCCCGAGTATCGTGGTGCCTTCTCGCGTACTGAGCTTATTCATCTCCTTCAGTACTTGTACGGATATGCTCACGGAAGTTGCGCAGAAGAGAACCGCGAAGAATAACGCATACTTCGATGAGAACCCGAAACCAATCGCAGTATAATATCCACCGATAAATGGCAAGATGATGCCGCCGACCGCTACCGCAAAGGATGATTTCCAATTACGTCGCAATTGGTCCAGATCCGTCTCCAAGCCTGCGATGAACATAAGCAGCAGCACTCCGATCTCGGACATATAATGGATAAAGTCGTTGTTTTCGATCCAGCCTAGAACCGCAGGTCCAAGCAGAATACCAACGACGAGTTTGCCTAAGACAGCAGGCTGACCAAGTCTTACAGACAAGTCCCCAGCTATTTTGGTACTGAACAGAATTAAAGCAAGATACAACACAAATTCCATCTTAAGTTCACACTCCTTGTTGATAATTATTGAAAAAAAGACAAAGAGGAGCCTGCAATGACAGGCTCCTCCAGATCAATCTGATTCAATTGTCTTTAATTATAAATAAAAATTCATGAATACTCAATATTTTATTTCATCTTCGCTAACATTTACCATTACATGAAATTGGATGCTGCGAAATATTGTTATATAATCAGTATTATAGTGCTTGTTAAATTATGCATAGGGGGGCTCAGCTCGATAATGGATGCAGATTCTTCACAATGCAAGGTACCCGAAACATTGAGCATCATCGCCGGAAAGTGGAAACCGACGATTCTGTATTATTTATATCGCAACGGTACGATGCGGTTTAGCGAGCTCAAGAGTCAGATCCCGAATATTACACAGAAGATGCTGACATCACAGCTCAGAGAGCTTGAGAAGGAGGATCTCATACATCGAGATGTTTATCCTCAGGTTCCGCCTCGAGTAGAATACTCCATTTCTCATCACGGCAGGACTTTGTTTCCGCTCTTAGATGCGATGCATGCATGGGGCTTAACTCATCTTGAGCATATGAATACGAAACAATCGGACGATACAGAGGCATTATAATCTGTATCTCTTATACAAGTCGAAGAGCCGCGGATATGTCCGCGGCTTTCTCTTAATCTAAATCTATTATGTTATTAGGCTTGCTTAGCAGCCTCTATACCAATCGTAATCTTAACCGTATCCCCGATCAGAATACCGCCTGTTTCCAGAGCCGCGTTGTATGTCAGTCCATAATCGCTTCTATTAATACTTCCAGTACCGCTGAAGCCGGCTTTCTCATTGCCCCATGGATCTTTGCCCGCACCTTCAAATGTCACGACAAATGTTTCTGAGCGAGTAACTCCGTGCAATGACAGATCGCCCGTTACATCATAATCGCCGTCTGCGCGTTTAACGATATTTGTCGCTGTGAAAGTCATCTGAGGGAACTTCTCGATGTCAAAGAAATCAGCCGAACGCAAGTGGTTGTCACGATCATTGTTGCGAGTATCAATACTCGAAAGATCTACTGAGAATTGAATGTCTGCTGTAGTTAGATCGCTTGGATCTGCGCCAATTGCTGCTTCGAAGGAATGAAACGTTCCTTTTACATTGGCTACCATCATATGACGTATGGAAAAATCAAGACTGCTGTGCGCTGGATCAACTGACCATTTGGATTTATTCACTGTACATTACTCCCCTACATTAATTTTATCAGATAGTTACTTCGTGTAACTATAAGTATACAGCTCCTATTTTAGTTGTGAAGTACGCACTTTTTTGTATGATAGTTACTTAAAGGATACTATTGCGCCTGGCTTGAGCTTTGAGCTTAGGGGCAATATCCCATTAAGACATAAAAAAGAAGCTCCACATTACAAGTAATATGCAGCCCCTCTATGATTCATGTAAACTACGATATCGTGTTAGACCTAATCCACTTTCTTGTCTTTCTTGGCAATTCGCTTGAAATAGTAAACAACTGCCGCGATGACAAATAATGCGACCAATACGTAAAGTGTGATGGATGAGTACGTGTCGATGTAACCCGCAATAACTTCCCAAGAAGCTCCAAAGAATGCCCCCAAATAAACGAGCACGATGTTCCAGATGCATGTACCAATCGTTGTCAGCAGCGTAAAAGTAATAAAATTCATACGTGCCATACCAGCCGGGATCGAGATGAGACTCCGCACGATCGGAATGAATCTGCAGAAGAATACGGTTGTTTTACCCCGTTTAGCAAACCACCCTTCTGCCTTTCGGACATCCTCTACCTTAAGACGAAGCATACGCCCCCATCTGCTCTCCAACCAGCGTTCTAAGCGTTCTCTATTAAGGAAAAGGCCGATGCAGTACAGCACAATCGCTCCAAACACCGAGCCAAGCGTTGCAAACAGAATAACTCCCCAGACTTCCATGTTCGTATAAGTAGTCATAAACCCGCCGAAGGTCAAGATGACTTCAGAGGGAATCGGAGGAAATAAATTCTCTACTGCAATGAGCAAGAATACCCCCAGATACCCGAAATCATTCATAATCTGAATAATCCAATCTTGCATTATTGAAATCTCCTTTACTGCAATTAAGTGATATAGTCACACCAGAAATTCTTCATTCAAAACTTATCATATAAATGATCATCATTTCAACCTAATGCCTCCGTGCTCGTGTTGAATCAACAATGATGCGGTTGACCAATATGTAACAACTGTACTTTATCTCCTATCATATTTCAATTAGAAAAAGGGACGTCCCTTAGTTACTCACATAACTTGTTGAGACAATCCCTGTTTCGTGCACCTTATTCATTTAGATATTATCTAAGTCTATAAAACCGTTTCATTTTCAATTTATAGCGATATCGAATCCACAACCTTAAGCTTCTGCTCGATTGGCGTACGTTCACGCGGTTCAGGAAGAGCATTTGGATAGCCTACTTGCAGCACACCTATGAGCTTCTCTCCGGCCATAACTCCTACTTCCTCTAAAAAGCTAGGTGAGAAGATATATGGGCCTGTCTTCATGATCGATCCAATCCCTCTTTCCCAAGCAGCTAATTGAAAGTTTTGAATAAACATAGCTGCAGCCGTTTGATCCTCTTCCCGCTCCTTCTGGCGCGGATCTTGCTTCACGATAAAGAGCAGGAACGCTGGAATCTGGAGCAGCGGTTCCGGGTCGCTCTTCTTGGCTCCATTGTTGGCAATAGCGTTTGCGATAATCTGTTTACCCTCGCCTGTGAACAGCACAACACGCCACGGCTCGCGCAATCCGTGATTGGGTGCCCAAGCGGCGATGTCCAGCAACTCGCTGATCGTTTCAGTAGGAACGGGATCCGTCTTAAACTGCTTGATGGAACGTCTTGTACGAATAAGCTCAGCCATAGGATATGTTGTCGTTTGCATGTTTTCATTCCTTTTTCATCATGATATTGATATTCATTATCAGACTATTATACCTTACTTCATTAACAATTAAAATAGATGCAACCTTTTTGGCTCGTTCACGTCAGAAATAAACAAATTCAAAAAAATATGGTAAATTTACAATAAGGAGGAGTATCCACCATGAAGAAGCTCAAACTATGGACTAGACTAGCACTGATGATGATCATGGTCATCTGCTTTACGTTTAGCGGAACAGTATCGGCTTTCAGCGATGTGAAGAATGATCCAGAGAAAGACGCTATCGAGCGTCTGCAGCAGCAAGGAATACTATCTGGGGACACATCAGGTCTGTTTAAACCAACCGCCAAGCTGAACAACGCATCCGCTATCGCACTAATTGTCAACGCGATGGATCTGAATCTCCATCACATTAAATTCGTGAAAGAGCCTAAAGCCGGCGACTATTTCACGAAGGTGAAGGATAACGTCTGGTACTCTCAAGCCTTCATCGTCGCCCTGCACAATAGTCTAAATCTGGATGAGACTATCGATCCTGCTGCAGAGGTATCCAGAGAACAATTCAGCCACTGGCTGTTTCAAGCGCTCAGCAAGAAAGGCGATTATGCTTGGATTGAGGTGTATCGAATGATTAATGACGACGAATCCATTAACCCCGCATTTGCGGACAGTATTCAGAAGCTGTTGATCGCGGATATCGCCAAGCTGGACTCGAAGCAGAATTTTCGTCCGAAGGATGCGATTACTCGCAGTGAAGCGGCAGGTATGATCGATAGAGCTCATCAATTTCTAAGCAAAAATAATCCAACATTGCCTATCGAGGAGAATCCGTACGAGGTTAGTCTGACATCAGAGAAAGTTAACGATGATATACTTCTCGTCACGATCACTGCTACGCTGCCTCATCCGGGATACGGGCTGGAAGTGTCCTCCATCGACTTTGACAAGAAAGAAGCCGTGATCAACTATCGGATCCTGCCGCCTGAACCAGGCATGTTTTATCCGCAAGTCATTAAGGAAGGGAAAGCGACAACTTATATATCCACCAAGTATACTCCTAGATTGGGCAGTCAAGAGTCTGGACTGCAGCTGATCCCTCCTGGTTCAAATACGCATTCAGCTCCTCCAGCAACGAAATAAGGCGACTTGAATAAAGCCGCATCCCGAATACAGCTCAGGCTGTCGAGACACTCTCGACAGCCTTTTAATGCTGCACCGGTATACGGCTGCACCTGTTTACTTCTCAATCTTCCCACACATCATCCATCAGCTTCTTCATATCCTGTGTTCGCCGCTCAGTCGCTGACTTATTTGTGATCCAGATCCCATTCAGAAGCTCGACCACATCTCCTAAACTTACTGATCGTGCGACTTGTTCTCCGGGGATGTCCTTCATCACGCCTTCGATCTCTATGACAACGTAATTGTTCTCGAATCGATCAACGATCCCGATCATCACTTGTTCCCTCCGATCATTGCGGTGTAAAGGCGACCTGAGCTTCACTCGACTTTCCATTATGTGTCACGGAGATATCTCCGTTAACCGTAAATCCTTTAGATGCTTTACCAATCTCAAAAGTTAACGCTGCTTCTCCCTTGGCATTTGTGATGCCTTCGTAAGGAGTATCCTTCGATTTATAATGCAGGTTCAACGCCACGTTCGCTCCGTTTACCGGCTTCCCCTTGCTGTCCTTCACTGTCACAGTTACCGTAACAGATGAATTCTGCTTAGGCACATCGTTATCGATAATCGCCTGAACCGTTAAGCCTTCATCAGCCGCTTTCTGCTGCGGTGCCGTTGATGTTCCAGCCCCCTTAGCCTTAGCCTTCCCGCTCCCCGATTCGGTCGATGAAGCAGCTTGCTCATTCCATGGATTCACGTCAGCGGTGATCTGCTTCCCATCCGTCGTAAAGACGATATTACCCTGCTCATCATTGCGATAAATCTTAATCCCTTTCCCTTGCAGACGATTCAGCACTTCCTGCTCAGGATGACCATATTTATTATCCTTGCCAACCTGAATCACGGCATAGCTTGGATCGACCTTATTCAGAAACTGTGGACTTGTCGATGTCTTAGACCCATGATGACCTACAAGCAGAACATCGGATTCAATATCTTGACCTGAAGCTAACATATCCTTCTCGCTCTCTATTTCTGCATCCCCTGTAAAGAGGAACTTCGTCTGCCCGTAAGTTAGATGTACAACAGCGCTCATCTCATTCGGATCATCATAAGTATGGACTGGGGCGATCATCTCCACTTCAATCCCAGGCTCCCAATCCAGCACCAAGCCCGCCTTAGCTGTAGTGACCTTCAGCCCCTTATTCTTGATGGATTGAAGCACAGATTCGTATGTTTTTGTGTTTGCTTGGATCTTAGGCATATATATTTTGCCAATATCAAAGTTGTCAATAACTTTGTCTAATCCCCCAATATGATCCGCATCTGGATGAGTACCGATTAAAATGTCGATCTTCGAGACTCCCATATGCTTCAAGTAACCTACAACCGTATCTTCCTGACTGTTGTCGCCGCCATCAATCAACATCGTTTTGCCCGTCGGTCCGATTAGAAGCTGCGACGCTCCCTGTCCGACATCGATATAATGAACACTAAGTTCTCCTTCCGCCTGCATACTGCCTGAAGCTGTGTTAGTGCCTGCTTGATCAAGCTGCTTAATCTCATCCGCGGCGACTGAACAACCGGCAAGCAGCGGAATGAGCAGCATGAACATTAGAAGCGGCCACTTCCAGCGCTTGTTGAAGCTTTTCATATTCTCTAATACCCCCTATTTCTTGATGTATAAGCACTCTGCGCAAGGAGAATAACTCTGGTATAGAGTTTAGCCTACATTACCCACTATTGTAACCTACAATATGAAACAATGTACATAGATGGCCATAAGCATACTTAACCTTCCGGACAAATCAAAGAAAGACTAAGTTGACAGCCTTAGCCGATCATCATTCACAGATTGTTAGCATTTGGTGTGATCTACATCACAATTTCGTTTTTATACGGATTCTATAATTTTTAATATATACAAATTAAACTATGCGTGCGAAAGGACGAATGAATATGCTTAGTGAGAAGACGATACAAATTATTAAATCAACTGTTCCAGTGCTGGAGGTTCACGGGCAAGAGATTACGAAACGATTCTATCAAATGATGTTCTCCAAACATCCTGAGCTGTTGAATGTGTTTAACCATGCCAATCAGAAGCAAGGCAGACAGCAGGCGGCATTAGCTAACGCGGTATATGCGGCGGCCATGCATATTGATAATCTTGAAGCGATCCTTCCGGCTGTGAAGCAGATCGGACACAAGCATCGCAGCTTAGGCATTAAGGCAGAGAGTTACCCGATCGTCGGCGAGAATCTGCTTGCGGCGATCAAAGATGTGCTTGGCGATGCCGCGACGGATGAGATTATTAATGCTTGGGCTGAGGCTTACGGCGTTATCGCAGATGCCTTTATCAGTGTAGAAGCCGAAATGTACGATCAAGCAGAGCACCAAGAAGGCGGATGGAGTGACTTCCGCGCCTTTACAGTCGCCAAGAAAGTGAAGGAAAGCGACGTTATCACTTCCTTCTATCTCGTGCCTCAGGATGGCAAAGCTATAGCTTCGTTTATTCCAGGACAATATGTGACTGTTAAGATCGATATACCAGGTGAAGAATATACCTTTAACCGTCAATACAGCTTATCGGATGCGCCAGGCAAGCCATATTACCGCATCTCAGTGAAACGTGAAGACACAAACCCCGACCTGCCTGCGGGCAAGATTTCGGTTTATTTGCACGATTCCATCCAAGAGAATGATACCTTGCAGCTGTCGGCTCCAGCAGGTGACTTCACACTTCAGCAATCTGACGATCAAGAAGTTGTTCTGATCAGCGGCGGTGTCGGTCTGACTCCAATGATCAGCATGCTCAACTGGTTGGTTGAACATCAACCGCAGAGATCCGTTAAATATATTCACTCCGCGATCAACAGCAGCGTACATGCGATGAAAGAGCATGTGGACGCATTAGCACACCAGCATCAACAGTTGTCCGTATACACCTGTTACGAACGACCAACTGAGCATGACGTATTCGGAACAGATTATCATAAGGAAGGGTTCATCGATCAGAATTGGCTGCAGTCCATCGTTCCTTCAACAGATGCGCAGTTCTATATCACGGGACCGCGGCCATTTATGAAAGCCGTGTACCAAGCACTGCTAGCGATGAATGTATCCGCAGCAAATATTCATTATGAGTTCTTCGGTCCAGCAGGCAGCTTATTGGATTGAGCCCGCAGCAGGCGATTAACCGTCTCTCGACGCAAACCGATAAATTGCGCGATCTCATCCTGAGTTAATATGTCTGTCAATCTGGCTGGCGCGATATAGCTGTCAAACCATTGCTGCAGCATCTCGAGCTTTTGCGCGGAAGTGACCTGGGTCAGCTGATCTATGCGCTGCTGCATCATTTTCAACTTGTCTTGCAACATTATAGCGATGTCACGGTACTTCTCAGGATCCTGAGCCAGCATGCCATACCATTCCAACGAGGTAATCATCTCAATCTCACAGGGTACGAGAGCGATAGCTGTGCCATGATAAGGATTAGGACTTACTAAGGAATGGTGAGGAATAACTTCACCCGTTACGATAATGTTCATGAGAAGCTGATGCCCGTCTTCGTGAATACGGACAATCTTTAGCAGACCGCTCTTTACACGATATAGGGGACCGCTGTCCCCTTGATGAAATAATATTTCACCTCTATGCAAATGCATATTGATCACCTCGTTAGAATCAATGGAGCTGTCTCGTATGTGGATAATACAACACTATGGGACAGCTCCTATAAATTAAATCCATTATGCAACACTCTTATAAACAAAACAAAAGGACTGCCCGTTAGCCTTCTGGATGACTAATCGATCAGTCCCTCAATATGACACAATCTGTTGGAATAAGATTATACCCAGCTTATCTTATACTAACCTAAACCCTTCAGTGCCATCAAGACAGCCCCGTAAGAAGCATCTTTCTTTGGAGTAAAGCAGTGTAAATCCGGATAATTCTGCATCAGCAGATCCATGAAGGCAGTCCGTACATATCCATTGTTGAGCAGCACACTCCCGGCGATAGCTAGATCTCCCCATTGCAGTGACAAGGCTTCAATGACGGGAAACGCCAATTCGTACAAAGCATGAGCACTTCGATTCGCAATCATCATCGCCGTCTGGTCACCCTTGGCGCATGCCTCTGACAGAATCGGCGCTAGAGCCGCGATATCCTTCTTATGGGTTCGCTTATCGTAGACAAAGCCAATCAGCTGCTGAACCGACTCCAGCCGCAGCTGGTCGTATACCATTCGAGTGATCAAGGTTTCGGGTATGCGGCCGTCATTCGACCGCACCACAGCAGAGATCAGGTCACGGCCGATG
Source organism: Paenibacillus sp. EB106-04-04-XG159 (assembly GCF_058791835.1). Taxonomy (NCBI): domain Bacteria; kingdom Bacillati; phylum Bacillota; class Bacilli; order Caryophanales; family Paenibacillaceae; genus Paenibacillus; species Paenibacillus sp. EB106-04-04-XG159. The sequence continues at coordinate 78,702 of NZ_JBYTDY010000003.1, forward strand.
CTGTACCCGCTCCCCTCGTCATCTATCAGATGACCGCAGCCACCTGTGCGGTGTGTCTGACCGGATTCGTTATGTCCACAGCAGATCGATCCTGTTCCCGCAATAAGAATGATGCCGTATTCGCTCTCATGTGCGCCGTATAACGCGGTTTCATGATCTCCCTTCAGGAGCAGCCCGCCTCGGTAGCCGCATGCACGAATCAGAGAGGTCAGCCGATCCCTGACAATTGGATTGCTGATGCCTGCCGTACCGATGCAGATGTGCTCGCAGCGATCAAGATCTCCGCATATGCTGGCAATCGTATCTACGATATCTTTTACATGACGATGAACGCTGGCCTCATCCATTCCATTATAGTTAATGGCCCCAGAGGTAAAGGTGCGCACCACCATTCCATGTTCATCTGCCACCGTCACAGCAGTCTTGGTCCCGCCGCCGTCAATACCAGCCACATATCTCTTCATCTCATCACGTCCTTCTCAAGCCAATGCCTAGCAAGTTCCCGTTTCGAAGCTTCCCCGCTCGCTTAATACAAATGATACTTCTCTTTGCGAACAGCAAATTCCCTGCTCTCCTCACGGAATTGCGCAAGCAGCTCTGTTACGTCAATAGACTCATTCCGATACAGATTATCCCCGCACAACAGGTCGATGAATGGTCTGCCGTTCTCCCGGACAGGCGGGATGAAAGAGAATGCCTCGTATCGCTCCTTAATCGTATACATCAGCTTGACACCTGTTTCATAAGGCTTAAGGGCGCGCGCATCTGTAACGTGGAGCTGAACCCCGCCGCACATCTCTCCCGTATGCTTCGAGAATGTCGGCTTAAAATAGGCAGGTCGAAACACGACTCCAGGGAGCTTCTTCTTGTTCATCTCGTCCGCCAGCTTCTCTGCTTCAATGAACGGAGCTCCTATCATCTCAAAGGGCGCTGTCGTTCCTCTGCCTTCCGATAGATTCGTCCCTTCAAATATACAAGTTCCCGGATACAGTAGAGCGGAGTCGAATCTCGGCAGTCCCATAGAAGGCATTACCCAGGGCTTGCCTGTGTCCGTAAGCAGCATTTCTCGTTCCCAGCCTGCACAAGGAACGACATGAAGGTTAGCGTTCCAGTTCATCTCGTCGTTGACCATTAATGCTACCTCGCCTGCAGTCAACCCGTAGCGTACACATAAAGGATAGTTGCCTATGAAGGATTGATAACCATCCTTGAGCACATTGCCTTCTACCGTTACGCCATCCAACGGATTGAGACGATCCAAAACAACGAACTCCTTGCCTGCCTTAGCGCAGTCCTCCAACGCATATAGCATCGTATAGATGAAAGTATAGTATCGAGTGCCTACATCCTGAATATCATAAATGACCATGTCGACAGCATCCAGCATTTCTTGGCTCAGCCGTTTCGAATCCGTTCGATATAAGCTGTACACCGTGATACCTGTATACGGGTCCACATAGGTATCGACCATCGCTCCAGCGGCTAAATCGCCGCGCACCCCATGTTCAGGCGAGAAGAGCGCAGTCAACTGATAATGCTCATGCAAAATGTTAATGGTCGAAACGAAGTCGCGATTCAATCCGGTAGGGGCCGTAATCAGCCCCAAGCGCTTTCCTTTAAATAAGTGAGCGTACTGGGCGATGCGATCAATGCCATTTTCGATCATAAGCAGGAATCCCTCCCCATCTTATCGTGCATAACGGTCAAAATGACCGCAAATAGAAGTCACGGCCATTTATTGTACGACTATAATTCAGTTTTAAGCACACGCATACTTTCTTCTGGAATCATGAACGTTTGCGCATATTGCTTGCGCGCTTCAATCCCGCGAACTCTCGATAGATGCTTATAATATTCGAGATAAGGGAACGACTTGCTGCCCGTCACGAACCAATGCTGGGACACTGCCTTGATCCAGAGCTCGTACGCTTCTTCCGAATAGTCCACGTAGATGTAGGGTTTATAACCAACAGCATCCTCCCAGTTCTCCGCATAGTACAATCTTGAGGCGAAATGAGACGGCTTCTCCCGCTCGATCGTCGGCAAGCCCGCATAGAAACGCGCGTCATTCACGATTCGATGCGTTGTCATATGATCTTTATGCATACTGTTCTTAAAATGCGTTATGAGAATGGTGGGACGTACGTCGCGAATGACATCGCATACTCTGAAGCGAAGTTCATCGTTGTCTGGAAGCTCGCCGTCAGGAATATCGAACACGATCGCTTCACCGCCTAGCATTTCGGCAAATGCCTTCGCCTCATTCACTTTCTGCTCTCGGTATTCCGCTACGTCTCTCCCAGCAGGCGCACCACGCTCGCCGGCAGTTAATGCTAACGTGACAACACGGCCGCCCTTAAGGGAATGACTCGCTAATACCCCGCCCGCTGTCAGCTCCATATCCCCTACATGGGCGCCTATAGCTAGAATCGTTACTGGCTGATCGCTCATCGTTACAACTCCCTTCTCATAACTGAAAATTGCTTCACTATGGTAAAGCCAGCCTTCTCATAGATTCGAAGCGCTGGATTCGTAATGCCTGTATAGAGCGACATATATTCTGTGCCGATACTCTTAAAGGCATCACACAGCTTGAAGAACAACAGACTTCCTAATCCATGCCCTTCATGATCAGGATGCACGCCGATTCCTGTGAAGTAGCCGCGACCGTTCTCCTGACGAATGACGGGTCCAGCGAAGCCAACTGTCTTGCCCTGATGCGCTGCGATCACGACTGGCACGCCATTAGCTGTGCAGTCCGAAATCTCCCGCTGCCACAGCTTATTGTCGAAGCCAGCGAGCATCTCCGTTATGCCCCTGTGCTTGCTCGCGTCGAATAGCTCCACGCTGTAGCCATCCGCGCCAGCTCGAGCTTCTTTCAGCTGGATCTCCTCTGGAATGGAGAACTCCGCCAGATGGAGATACATCGCGCATTGCAGCGCGCGCTCACAGTATCCTTGCGACAGCAGAAACTTATGCAGCCTGCTGTCCACTGGCACGCCGGGAGCATTGTTATGCTCATGCCGAGGCGTATTTGGTATGTACCATGGAAGCATCATCGGATTAAAGAACAGAAGCTCCGCTTGCTGCTTCCCTTTCTGTCGAAAGCCATCTTCAAGGCCATCAAGCATCATCCGATAGTGCTTAGGTGAACTGCATTCACTGGCCAATATGATGCAAGTGATGTATCCTGCTGCATTTCCCAGCGGCAGGTCATCGCCTGTGCAGCCGCAGGCAAAGCCTGTGACCCGATCCTGATCCAGCAAGACAAAGGTAAGATTCCGATCGAAGTAAGGATTGTTCTCGAATATGCGCTGGAAGCTTTCCTCTGTCAGCTCCTTATAGCCGTCTCTCACTGCTTCTTCATTCCACAGCGCGATTACTCCATCCATGTACTGACGATCCCAAGCTGCAATGTTCATCTTTCGATCCCCCTGATATCTCCAGACCTGAAACCACCTGACAGCTTCGCGCTTGCAGGAATCTAATAGGATATCTTCCCCATGATGACCTGGCGCTCCGCTCCCGTAACGCTCGGCAGATTGTTAGGCTGCTTCCTCATCGTATAATCCGCCAGCAGAGCAAACGCGATGGCTTCCTTAGCATCGCTGTTGAAGCCGATCTGCTCCTGCGTCTTTACCTCTACGCCCAACGGCTCCAGCTCTTGCTGCAGCATCGCGAGCAGCACCGGATTATAGCTTCCGCCGCCGCCGACTATCATCAGATCAGCTGGATGCTGGTGGTGAATAAAGCTCCGATAGGCGTCAGCGATCGACCAAGCCGTGAGCATCGTGACCGTGGCCACAGTATCCTGTGGCGCGAGCCCCTGTTCACGCGCATAACGAAGTACCTCTTCGGCATAAGCAGCGCCGAATCGCTCTCTGCCCGTCGACTTCGGCTGCGGCAGCTTATAATATGCATCCTGCTGCAGCCGTTGAAGCAGACCTTCGTCGACACGGCCCGTTCGCGCGATCGTGCCGCCAACATCCATCGTCAACTGCCCCGGATATAATCGCTCAACGACACCGTCGATCAGCATATTACCGGGACCGGTATCGAAGGCATAGACCTGCTCGGGTGAGCTGTTAGTGGGAATTACCGTGATGTTGCCGATGCCGCCGATATTTTGCAGCAGCAGCGTCTGATTCGGACTCCGATAGAGCAAGTATTCCGTAAACGGAACGAGCGGTGCACCCTGTCCGCCAACGGCCATGTCTGCGGCACGGAAGTCAGATACACAAGGAATCCCTGTTCGCGCCGCAATAATAGAGCCTTCTCCGATTTGCACCGTGTAATGCACATCATAGCCGAATAACTGAACCGTATCTGGTGCATGATAGATCGTCTGCCCGTGAGAGCCGATAACTGCAATATCACTAGGCTGTAATCCCGCCTTCTCGATTACCCACAGGGCAGCCTCCGCATACAGCTCACCCAGCAATACATTCATCCTGCCTACTCGATCTACTGTAGCTTGAGCAGGGTCAAACAACTCGAATATCGCTTGCCGAACCGGAGCCGGATAAGCTCTATTCACGAATGCGATTAGCTTAACATCTGATCGCTCGTCAAACGACAGATCGCTAATCTGAATAACAGCCGCATCGATGCCGTCTACGGAAGTGCCTGACATGATACCAACTGCGTATCGACAATTAGAGCTCGCTGGATTAGCGCGCTGCGTCATATCAGCCCTTCACCGCCCCAACGGTAACACCTTCAAGGAAATATTTCTGCAAACTGAAAAATAGAATGAACATTGGCAGCGCAGAGATCACAGCGCCCGCCATCATCGGCGCGAAGTACGTCGTATTCGCGAATCTGAAGTACTTCAAGCCTACCTGAATCGTCTGCATCTCCATCGAACTCGTCATCAGGAACGGCCAGAAGAACGTATTCCAGCTGTCCATGAACGTAAGAATGGCCATCACGGCGAGCACGGTCTTGGATAATGGGAATATAATCTTCGAATAGATCTGGAATTGGTTGCAGCCTTCAATCTTCGCACACTCCAAGATCTCATTCGGAATGCTGCTCATAAACTGCTTCGCCAGAAAAATATTATATACAGTCACAATACCAGGAAATATCAAAGCGCCGTACGTGTCCTTCATATCGAAGATGTTGACCATCAGGATGTATAATGGCACTTGAGTCACCTGATAAGGAATCATCATCGCGACTAATAGAATCGAGAACAGGACTGCTCTGCCTTTGAAGCGTATCTTGGAGAAAGCATAGCCTGCCATACTAGCAAAGATTACATTCGTAATCATGACAGTGGTTGCTATAAACAATGAGTTGCCAATCCACCTGAGCGAATGCTTGCTGTAGTCAAAGAAAAACTTATAGGAATCTAGCGATATTTTGGTAGGAAACAAATCATAGCTTATTGCTCCGGCTTCGACGGGATCGCCAAAGGAGGAAATGATCATGAAATAAATCGGGAACAGCGTTGCTAGAGCGAACAACAACAGTACAATCACGATGATCGTATTGCGGATATACTTTGCCTTTGCATTGCCTGTATGTTGGCTGTACAGCGACATATGGATGTCTCCTCCTCTCTTTAATACTCCACGTCTTTACCTAGATACTTAAATTGCACCAATGAAATCGTGGCAATGATACCCGCTAGTACGAGAGACTGAGCAGCTGCTTTGCCGAATTCAAAGTATTTGAAAGCGTTGTTAAAGATAAGCAAGCCTACCATGGTCGTGGCATTGTCCGGTCCACCGCCGGTCATCAGATACGCATTCTGGAACACTTGGAAAGAACCGATAACTCCTGTGACCAATAAGAACAATGTGGTCGGCTTGAGGCATGGGAGGACGATATACCACAGCTTCTTCAAGAAGGATGCGCCGTCGATCTCAGCAGCTTCATAATACGTATTGTCGATTCCAAGCAGCGCAGCCAAATAGATGATGATGCTCGTGCCGTGACTGGACAGCCAGGACATCAACACTAAAGAGAACATCGCTGTCGCGCTTGATCCGAGCCAGTTCTGATTCGAAATACCAAACTGGGCGAGCAGCTCGTTCAATATGCCGGTCGGCATCGGATCATAGATCCATAGCCAGACGACAGACAAGGCAACGCCCGATGCGACAGCAGGCAGATAATAGATCGCTTTGAAGGTAGTTTGCCATCTCTTCTTCAGCGGAAGAATCAAAATAGCGACACCGAATGATAGAAGCAGATTCACTGGGACGGTTAACAAGGTGTACACGACGGTATTGACGATCGCCTTCCAGAACAGCGAATCGTTAAAGCTAGCCACATAGTTATCAAAACCAATGAAGGTAGAACCGAGCGGTTTATATTCCTGCAAGCTGATGACAAATGCACTGAGCACCGGATATGCGGTAAATAGAGCATACACAACTAGGGCGACAGCGATAAAAGCATATCCCCAAGCCCCATCGGTCATTTTAAACCGCCTCTTGCTTGACTTGGCGAGCTGAGTCATGTGACGTACCTCCTTTCAAGCACTCGATTAATGAAAAATGTTCGGATAGCCGTATGAACATGTCACAGGGCTATCCGAAACGTAAGCTTATTCTTTAACTACTCCGTCTTCACCGAATGCTTGAATAGCTGCGGTTTTCACAGCGTCAAACATCGCTTCAGGTGTAATCTCATTTGCAAGCAGCGCCTGCAGCTTCGGAATGATGACCTCATCTTCGAGCTTGATTGCTTTCGCAGCCAGCTCCGTAGGGATGTCTGGACGAGCAGGCGTTGCTTGAGCAAGCAGCGTTTCAACAGCTGCTTTGTTGTCAGCGTCTCTCGTAACTGTCATGCTTTCTGCCGCTTTCTTAGCGCTATTTGTAATGTGTGCTACGAAGAGCTCGTTGTTCGTATGTGCCGCTACATTGCCGCTAGCAAGGAAGTACGCTGCTTTCACAACGTTAGCCTTGTGCTCTTCAGATGGCTCCTTCTTGCCACGGAATGTCACGAAGCCGTCAACAGCAGCGCTTGCTTGCTGCTTCTCTCCAAGGAATGTAGGTACAGGCAACACAGTGTATTGTACTTCAATGCTATCTTTCACGGCGCTGCCGTCATTTGCTTTAATCTTGGCGTTGTTCTTGTTCGCAGAGTTTTCGAATGTTGCCAGACCTTTACCTGTAATCATCGTTTGGCCTGTCAGGAACATATTCCAGCGCTTGCCGGCATCAACAGAGCTGAGCTCCTTCGGCATTGAGCCGTCGTCGATCATCTGGCGGACTGCTTTCAATACTTCCAGGTAATTTTTGCTCGTATAAGCGTACTTAAGATCTTTCGTGAATGCATGCGGCATGCCTGCATTCTTTACGAGAATATTCAGATAGTCCTTACCGGTAACGCCCGCAGTCGCGAATACGAAGCCGTAGCGTGTCTTGTCGCCTTCCTTGACGACACCCTTCTTGATCGCTTCACGGAACTCCTCGTAAGTCCAGCCGTCCTTCTGAACCTTCTTCCAGTCAATGCCTGCCTTATCTAGGAATTCGCGGTTGCCGCCCAATGCATGGATCTCCATGTAAGCTGGGAAGCCGTACAGGCCATCGCCTTTCTTCATGTATTCAAGTGGAACCGCGTCAAAGTCACTAATCATGTCTTTCGTTGCAATATCCTTGATGTCTATTAACATGTCTTGCTGCAGATACTTGGAGATGCCGTCAGAACCGATGAACGCAATATCAGGAGGGGAGCCCGCATTAACCTGTGTATCGAGCTTCTGGGTCATATCCTCCCAGCTTGCAGGTTCAATCTTCAGTGTCAAATTCGGATATAAAGCGTTAAAGTCCTTCTCAAGCTGTTCAAATGAATCTTGGAACGTTGCAGAAACTGGAGGAAGAAGTGCTGTAATGGTGTCTTTCGCATCTGACTTGCCACTCTCGCCTGACTTGCCGCTCTCGCCGCTGCCGCTTCCGCCACCGCACCCTGCTAACACGGATAGTGCTAATGTTACTGCCATAACTGATGCTAATACTCGAAGCTTCATTTTCATCAAAATAACCCCCTTGATCCTATTTAAAGTTATCGTGAAACCGCATTGTACCGAGCCTCAAGTTAAGGAGCGCTGACATAATGGTGTATGGCTCTCTTCAAGCTGCCGTCGCTTGATTGTAATACTTGTTCAGAAGCTGCTGCATCCAAACCTGTCTTTATCATCATAATCGCTAACTTGCAGTTCATGGAAGCGTTTTCTAAATATTCAGCAGCAGTAGCGGCATCTACTCCTGTCGCCGACTGAATGATCCGTACGGAGCGATCATGCAGCTTGTAATTGCTAGCCTTCAAATCTACCATAAGGTTGTTATAGGTCTTTCCGAGTTTAACCATCGTACAAGTTGTAAGCATATTAAGAACTATCTTCTGTGCAGTACCCGCTTTCAAGCGAGTAGAACCCATGATGACCTCAGGTCCAACTACAGGCGCTATACAGACATCGGCAACATGCTCCAGCTTGGAATTGTTATTGTTGACAACACCGATCGTAACGGCGCCCAAGCTCTTCGCCTTCTCCAATCCAGCAATAACGAATTGCGCGCTGCCGCTGGCTGTAATGCCAATCACGACATCCTTGCTCGTTACGCCGCAGCGTTCAATTAGTGCGACCCCCTCCTTTGCATTATCTTCGAAGCCTTCCACCGCTGTCCTCAGTGCGATATCTCCCCCAGCAATATGCCCTTGCACCAGCAAGGGATCGGTTCCGAAAGTAGGCGGACACTCAGATGCGTCGAGAACACCAATCCTGCCAGATGAACCAGCGCCGATGTAGAACATTCTGCCGCCATTCTTAAGGGCTTGATGCAGAAGATCAACTGCCTTCGCGATTTGCGGAATAACGGCGGCTACAGCGGTCGGAACCTTTGCGTCCTGCTCGTTCATGAGAACGAGCATTTGCTCCGTCGTACATTCATCGATCATGAAGGTCTTCTCGTTAATCTCTTCGGTCGTCAATCCCGCAAGGTACTCATCCATAGCTATCCTCCTATCAAAGTTTTCCATTTTTAATGTTATAGTAACGAAAAATTTCATATTGGTCAATATGTTTTGAAATTTTATTTTAGAATCAAAATTTAAATTCATTCTCATGAAAAAAAACACCGGTTCTCTATCGGGAAGCCGGTGTTGGCAATCTTTATTTGCGGTATTTGGTCGCAATGACATTGTGGGTCGTCGTCAAATATTTCTTCACTTCATCGTATTCCACGCTGGCAACCCCAGCAAACAATATATCAATAACCGTCAACATCGCAATCCGCGATCCCATAGCGCCGCTGCGAATCGTTACTTCGGGTGTTGAAATATGGAGTACTATGCTGGCCTTGTCAGCCAACATGCTCTTAGTGTATTTCGTGATCGCAATCGTACATGCGCCATTCTTCTCCGCGAGCTCCAGCGCATCCAGTATGTCTATGGTTTCACCAGAGTTCGAGATGAAGATCGCAACATCGCCCTTCTCGAGCATCGTCGCGGCAGTCAATTGACTATGCCCGTCTACATAAGCGTGGCATATCTTCTTAATTCGGGAGAACTTCTGTTCCGCATCGATTCCGACCAAGCCGGAAGCCCCGATGCCGAAGAATACGATGCGCTTGCACTCGCGAAGCACCTTGACAGCACGATCGACCTCGTTCTTGTCGATGACGCTTAAGGTGTCTTCAATCGATTTCATATTGTTTCTCGAAATGTTCGAGATAATGATAGACAGATCATCACCAGGCTGAATATCCGTATATTGATCCTTCTCCTCATCGTCCATTGAGCCGATGGATGCAGAGATGCTGACGATAAAGCTGCGGTAGCCTGGATATCCCATCGTCTTGCAGAACCGCAGGACAGATGCGTCGCTAGTCTTCGTCAGCTGCGCAAGATTCTTGATCGAAAGATGCGGGATCTCTTCTACATGGTCCAGCACATACTCCGCGACAAGTCTCTCAACGGGAGTCAAGCTGTCTCTCATATCCCGAATCTTAATTAGAATATTATCGTTGATTGACATATGTACTCTTACTCACCTCTGCATTCTATGTGTATCATGTTTAAGCTATATGAAACATTCGCTAAGCGGAACAACTCATCATGATTCATTGGATTAACGATCTCAAAATCATTATTATCATAAGCGGATTATCTCCGAAACACAATAATGCAAGTTCACTAGAACAGGGTAAATTCATCTTTTTTTTGAAATTTTATTTCGAAATTATTTCATAATTATAATATTTTATTTCCAAAAGTCATTGAATATCTTCTTCTACCGGTGCTATAATATCTCCGAAAATGGTAATGATTAGTCTATTTCATTTCTTATAGAAGGGGCGTCATGTTCATGAATAACAAGTTGAAGATCGCGATCATCGGATCAGGCAGTACCTATACACCTGAATTGATAGAAGGCATGATTAAGCGGAAAGACAACTTGCCCATTGACGAGCTTGTGCTGATGGATATCGACGAGCGGAAGCTGGATATCGTTGGCCGCCTATGCGAGCGCATGATACAGGCTGCTCATCTCCCCTGCAAGGTTACGATGACGATGGATCTGGATGAAGCACTGCGGGATGCAAGCTTCGTGTTGGCACAGATCCGTGTTGGCAAGCTGCCAGCGCGCGTGCTTGATGAACAGATCCCGTTAGCCCATAACATGATCGGCCAAGAAACCTGCGGCATAGGCGGGTTCTTCAAAGCTATGCGCACCATTCCAGTCATGCTTCATATTGCGGAACGCATGAAGGAGCTCTGTCCAGACGCCTGGCTCATTAACTTCTCTAATCCCGCTGGAATCATTACGGAGGCGTTGTTGAACCATAGTGAGATTAAGATGCTTGGCCTATGCAATGTACCGTTTAATATGTTCAAGAGCATAAGAGAAACGCTGCAGCTGGAAGATCCTCAATTTACCTATGTTGGGCTGAACCATTTGAGCTGGATAACCGCTATAGAGCAGGATGGAACGGATTATCTGAAGCAAGCCTTACAGATGGGACTCAACAGCGAGGCGATGAAGAACATTCCTTCCAGCGGCTTTAGCAAAGAGCTCATTCAGATGGTTGGAGCGATACCTTCCTCCTATCTTGAATACTATTATTTCAAGAATAAGAAGCTGAACACGCTTCATGCTAGTGAACAAACACGCGGACAGAAGTGCATGCAGATTGAAGAGGAACTGTTAGCGATCTATGAAGATTCTGAGCTGCATACGAAGCCGGATCTGCTCTCCACACGCGGAGGCGCCAATTATTCGGAGGTTGCGATCAGTCTAGTGGATGCCATCTATAACGACAAGCAAGAGGTGCATGTCGTGAATCTGCTGAACAACGGGGCGTTAGACTTCATGGAAGATAGCGACGCCGTTGAAGTGTGCGCGATCGTCGGCAAGGATGGAGCTAAGCCGATCAAGGTTCCTCACTTCGACAATCGCCATATCATCGACTATATGCGCATGGTAAAGGCGTACGAGCGCGAAACTGTTGCTGCAGCCGTCTCGGGAAGCGAGGATGCGGCCATGCGCGCGCTGCTTATGAACCCATTGGTTGGCGATTATGATGCTGCTTATTCCTGTTTTCAGGAGATGAAGGAAGCGCATAAAGCGTACCTTCCGCAGTTCTTTTCTGAGGCTGTGAAGCTATGACGAGCTTGAGTCGACCGTATATCATCGGCGTTGACGGCGGAAACAGCAAGACGGATTACTTTCTATTCGATATTCACGGCGGCTTCGTTGACCATCTCCGTGCAGGCACTTGCAGCCATGAACAATTCCAAGATGCCTATGAAAGCTCCTACCGCATCATGAATGAGAACATTCAGCTGCTGCTGCAGCGCAATCAGCTCACGATGGCGGATTGTGCCGCGGGCGCCTTCGGCTTGGCCGGAGCCGATGTTCCTACACAGAAGAGCAAGCTGCGCGAGGTGATCGAGCGAATCGGCTTTACCCTATATGCCGTGGACAATGATTCATTCCTCGGCGTTAAAGCGGGAATCGAGAAGGGCTATGGCATCTGCTCCATCAATGGCTCCGGCACTTCTACCGGCGGCATCTCCCCGAGTGGGAACCGCCTTCAAGTCGGCGGGGTCGGCAGCGAGCTGTCCGGTGACGAGGCCGGCGGCTTCTATCTCGCGCGCAAGGTGATTCGCGCGGTGTATGACAGCTTCTACCGGATGGGGCAGCCGACTCAGATGACCGAGCCGGTTATGGCGCTGCTGCAGATATCGGATCGAGCGGCATTCATCGAAAGCGCGCTGGAGGGCGTGCTGAAGCAGACGCTTCCCAATACGGAGCTGATGCGGATTCTGTTCTCCGCTGCTGACAATGGAGATTCAGCAGCGCTCGATATCATCGACAATTGTGCGCAGCAGTTGGCCCGTTCAACGGTCGGCTGCATGCACAATCTCGACTTCGATCAGGACGTCGAGATCGTGCTGGCGGGCTCCGTCTGGGTCAAGGCGGAAAGCCCGCTGCTGCTGAATAAGTACAAGCAAGCGGTTGCGGAATTGACCAACCACCGCTGCCATTACATCATGCTGCACATACCGCCTGCGACAGGCGCTGTCCTATGGGCGTTGGAGCTCGCTTACGGGCATCCGGTAGATGCGGATACCCGCGGGCGTGTCATCAACGCCGTCATGAGCCTGCAAACGTAGCAGCAATAACCCATATGCAAGTGACGAAGAACGTCCCGTTACACTCCTGCGAGTGCGAACGGGACGTTTTGGCGTTATGACGGCAATGCTGAATCAAGCTAACCATTTCCTAGAGAGGATGAGAGCAATGAACTTCGAAGAAGCACAAGCTTCATTTCACGAGCACCATCTAGCCGTCAGGTCTGGTGAACGGCGCGGGCGTTTGGAACGAGGACAGCGGCACGCTGAAACCTTATTCCTGCGCAACGTGTGGTGGCCGCTGCAAGGCCATTTCCACGATCTTCATCCCGAGTATGAAGTATTGGATTGGAGAGGAAGATCTTATTTCTCTGAATACGCATGGCTGCCGGGCCATGTCAGGTTACTAATCGAGATCAAAGGCTACGCCTCTCACGTACGCGATATGGACAGACAGAAGTATTGTAATGAGCTCAATCGAGAAACCTTCCTTTACGCTATGGGTTACCACGTTATCTCCTTTGCCTACGATGATGTGGAACTGCGGCCCGAGCTGTGTATGACCCTGCTGCGTATGGTGATGAGCAGACATCAACCCTCATCCATCTCTGTAACAAGAACTCTCATGACCGAGAAAGAAATGATCCGTTTCGCGATTCAGATAGCCCGTCCCATCCGTCCAAAGGATGTGGAGCAGCACTTCGAGATCAGTCATCGAACAGCGATCAAGATGCTGCATCGCCTATGTCAGAAGGGTTGGCTCTCGTCCGTTCAGCGTGGCAAGGGAGTGCGAGTCGTTCAATATGAGCTAGCTCAGGATGTGCTGAAGTATTTTGATTAGTTGATTAATGCATATCGTGCAGTTAATTTGCAGCATTCATCTTTATGGCACAGCTAACTGCATTTCCTACAGTTAATTCGCCCAACTTTCCGCCAATTCAACCAAAGCTTCTGAATTAGATGCAGGATTTGCAGTTAATTCATCCCATTCCGCAACATGAAGCATAAATAACTGCACAAAATGCTGTTATTCTCAAGCATATTGCAGAACCCATTTTTTAATTTGAGCTGCCACATCAGCTACGTCGGTATTCGTAGTGTCCACGATCAGCATTGGCGGCGTATACTCCTTATCCGCGTTATCTACCAACCATTTTGCAAAATTGATGTACTCTTGAATCATTTCATCCGGCCAGTTTCTGGCACGCAATCGTTTCTCACGAGTGTCATCATCACAATGTAAGTTCAGGTAATAGACATGCCTAAAATAAGAATAGTCTGGACACTTCTCGATATCCCAAGACATAGCTGTCCCGCATATTATCGTCATCCGTCCGCTTTCAGCCGTATTTCGCGCAACACGCAGCCAGACGTTACGGATCTGCTGCTCATCTGTTACGCCTAGCTCGCGGAGATTATCGATATCGAAGATATCGTATTCCGGCAATATTTTGCGCAGCTCCGTAATAACGTAGGTTTTCCCTGAGCCGCTAGAACCTGTCACGATAAATAGGGGGATCTTCCGCCTCATGATCGAACTCATTTGGTTGCCCATTTACGACTCCACCTTTGCTGAAGATGTACATGCTCCATTCATCTTATCTACACGAACGATCACTAACAATTGACTATATAGTTATAGTTAATTATTACGTTCAGAACGCACAAAAGCGGCTTACCTCCCGACCTAACCGATCAGGAAGCAGCCGCTCTTCTCATTCATTTCCTTAACTAGAGCTTTACCAGTTCAGCGATAATCGGAGTCAGCTTCTCCGCCATGCGCATAAATCCGAGGTCTGTCGGGTGAACGCCATCCACAGTCGACTCAAAGTCTGTGCCTGCAATCTCTTCGCCATCGCAGAAATATATATGCTCATCCCCCGCATGACGCAATTCCTCGATCAAGTCGATCTGGAACTGCTTGCGCTCCAAACGAATCTCTTTCGCATCCTTCTTCAGCACTTCGTCAGATGTCGCAATCTTCGAGACGACCAGTATCGGCACTTCTGGATACTTTGATCGATAGATGCGAATAAATTCAGGCAGTGTCTGCCTGAATAGCTCTATGTTCACGCAGTTCGCTTCATAATCCAGCACAAGCAGGGCAGGATTCTCAATCTCGCAGATCAGCTTGGCGAGCTCAGGTTCTCCTTTGCCGTTTCCAGAGAAGCCCAGATTGATATGCTCCAACGGTATTGTGCGGCTCACAATATTGGTATAAGCCATGCCCGGTCTATTGGCGCATCCGCCTTGAGTGATCGAAGTTCCATAATAGATAATCTTCTTATCGCTAACGTATGGAATAGGTGCGGCAAGCTCCGCCTCCCTGTTAAATCCGATCTGTACTTCCTCCACTCCTGAGTACAATGGGAAGTTCAGCGTAATATGCCGCATCTCAGCTTCCGGGATATCGATCAGCACGCACTCATATTCTTTATTAAATATGCTGAATCGAGTAGTCGAGTAATACTGCATATCGCCGATCGTACCAACATAGCAATCGAAACCGCATTGCCCTGTAGCCGGCATATGATCCATCAAGGAAGGTTCACTCAGCTTAACACGTACGCATAGCTTAGTTGCATTCGTCTGAAAACGAAGCTGCCCTCCAGCCGTACAATTCGCTAATAGATTAACCGGACCCGTAATGCCGTACTCATCGTGTACAGGAAGTCTGCGGTAAGCATGATCGCGCTCCCACCAAGCGAAGCCCGCAATCTGTATAGGCTCATCCATAGGTGTCAACCAGATCAATTCGGAATCATACTGCTCATTTGTCTTCATATTCGAATCCAGATCGCTAATGCGTATGACTTTCGTTGAATTAGACATGAAACAAGACCTCCATATCGTAATGTGAAATGAATGCTAGATAGTCTAAGCTCATCGCTGCTCATTAAGCGTCACCTGCTAACGAACAGTAGGCTCTTCCTTATAATGCTGAATATCTCCATGCAGCAAGATCTCAGAAACATGATCGGTTAGCTCAACCTTGCACAAACAAGCTGGATGAATATACGGCGGATTCCAAATATCCTTCAGTTCGCGACCTTCAAAATAAGCCATCAGTACTTTAACGACGACGGAATGCGCGACAATTAATATGGTCTTGCCCTGTTCCTCATCAACGATCTGCTGCAGCTTACGAACAGCACGCTGAGATACCTCTTGAAAGGTCTCGCTCTCATGAACATGGAATTGTTCAGGGTTATTCCAAAAATGATGAAATTGCTCCTCGTATTCACGCTCTTCAGTCTCTTGCAATTGGCCTTCCCAGACGCCAAGGTTAATCTCCTTCAAATCATCGCTTTCGATAATCTTCAAGTCTCGCGGAGTGATAATGATTTCTGCTGTTCTGCGTGCCCTTGGACTTGAGCTTGAGTACACCGCATCGATCCGCTCATGCTGCAGGGATTCACCCAGCCACTCCGCTTGTCTAACGCCTAATTCGGTTAAAGGAGAATCTTGATGACCCTGGAATCTGCGAGCAACATTCCACTCCGTCTGTCCGTGTCTTACCAACAAAATGGTCGTTTTCTGCTTCACCATCCACCCTTCTTCCTATCCCAAATATTTCAATATCTCCTTATAGCTATTCGCCAGTATTTTGTAAATACCTTCATATTGCCTGCGGATGCCATCGGCAGACTTCATCTAGAATAATATCCTTCAGCTCCCTACTCTCACATATCTCCCCCTCTCCTGAATACATTAAGTAACAACGCGCTTCGCGCGGTTTGAGCGCTGGGAGGTGTCAGATATGGATAACAGCAGCTTCAGAAACTTTGTCGTGTCTCGAGAGGACTGGTCACTGCATCGCAAGGGATATCAGGACCAAGCCCGCCATCAGCAGAAGGTGCGCGAGGCGATCAAGCAGAATCTGCCCGATCTCGTAACCGAGGAGAATATTGTCATGTCAGACGGCAAGCAGATCATTAAAGTTCCGATTCGCAGTCTGGATGAATTCCGTTTCGTATACAACTTTAATAAGAAGAAACATGTTGGCCAAGGAGACGGCGACAGTAAGGTCGGAGACGTCCTCGGCACCGATAAGGAGCAAGGACCAGGTAAGGGACAGCAGGCTGGAGATCAGCCTGGCGTGGATGTAGTCGAGGCGGAAATTAGCATAGCGGAGCTGGAAAGTATGCTGTTCGACGAGCTCGAGCTGCCGAATCTGAAGCCTAAGGATAAAGATCTTATCGAAGTGACGGATATTCGTTTCAACGATATCCGGAAGAAAGGCATCATGTCCAACATCGATAAGAAGCGTACGATTCTGGAAAATATTAGACGCAATGCGATCGACGGCAAGCCGGGTATTCATCATATCAGCCCCGACGATCTGCGCTACAAGACGTGGGAGGAGATCGTGAAGCCGCAGTCCAATGCAGTCATCATCGCAATGATGGATACGTCAGGCTCCATGGGCTCCTTCGAAAAGTATTGCGCGCGCAGCTTCTTCTTCTGGATGACCCGCTTCCTGCGCCGCCAATACGAGAAGGTCGAGATCGTCTTTATCGCTCACCATACCGAGGCGAAGGAAGTGACCGAGGATGAATTCTTCACCCGCGGCGAGAGCGGGGGGACGATCTGCTCATCTGCATACCTGAAAGCGCTGGATATCATCGATCGCCGGTATCCGCCTTCCAGCTATAACATCTATCCATTCCATTTCTCGGATGGCGATAATCTGACGAGCGACAACGAACGCTGCGTGAAGCTTATTAAAGAACTGCTGAAGCGCACCAATATGTTCGGATACGGAGAAGTGAACCAATATAACCGCAGCAGTACACTGATGTCTGCCTATCGTAATATCACATACCCGGACTTCATGTATTATGTGATCAAAGAGAAGGCAGAAGTATATAAAGCGCTCAAGCATTTCTTCAAGAAGCAGCCCGTCGTTCAATAGTAATCGTGAACCTTAGGAGGACGCACCCATCGTATACTGGTATATGGTGTGGTGTGTCCTTATAGGTTACTTACTCATTTCCCATACGCTTAAGCCAATCCCCAGATTCGATCAGTTCAAGCTGTGAAGCCTGCTCCTCTAGGAAAATGTACGTCCAGACCTGCATATCTCCTTGATCCGTATGAACCGTGACGGACACACGCTCATACAGATTACGAGGATCACCCTCAACATAATAGTCCTCCAGCTCATCCAGCCGCTTCAGAGTAGGGATATCTATCCGATACACCTCTCCTTGCACGCGTTGATGTCCTGACAGGGTTAGAGCAGGATAACCACATCCAGTATCATACAACCCACCTCTTACATAAGCCTTTTCTGAAATGCATTCCGCATCCCGAAGCAGTCCCGCATTCACCTCATCTCTTCGCAACGTACCGTACACAAATACAAGCTCCAACATCTGATTACTTCCTCTCCGTGCTGTCTGTGATCAGTTCCTTATAAAGATAATACTCGAAATCAGCTCATTACCTCCAACCGACTCCCCCTTGCCTCCTGCTCAGGAGCGGACATACAAGCCGTTATTTGCAGCTAAAACTACTAATTCGCCATATTCGCGGACCGTAGAGCCGCTATTTGATCTAAATCAGCAGAAAATGGCTGGATTTGAAGCCAATAACGTCCTCTGTGTCCGCGAAACTCAAAATAGGCCGCAATAATCACAAATAGCGTCCCCTGTGTCCGTTACAGTAAGCTAAGCTGCCTATCAACCACTTGCTGCCCAACGAAATAAGGCTTCCTGCTCGGGAGCGGACACACAAGCCGTTATTTGCAGCATAAACCTCTAATTCGCCATATTTGCGGACCGTAGAGCCGCTATTTGATCTAAATCAGTAGAAAATGGCTAGTTTTGAAGCCAATAACGTCCTCTGTGTCCGCGAAACTCAGAATAGGCCACAAATATCAAAAATAGCGTCCCCTGTGTCCGTTACAGTAAGCTAAGCTGCCTATCAACCACTTGCTGCCCAACACCAAATGGGAACCGGACAGCCCATGCCATCAATCGGTTCCCGTCTCAGCCTAAAGCACGATATATCGTCCTGTATCTATAAAATACAATCCCGCTTCCTTCACCCTACCGCCAATCGTACGCTCCCATTCATCCTTATAAGCAAGCACCTGCGGCTTGTAATACTCAACAAACTGCTGCTCTTTCGGCATATCGTAGCGATCTGTCTTAAAGTCCACGATGACCCAGCCATCTACCTCCTCGAAGACGAGGTCTATGACACCGCGCAGCAGAGTAGGCATCGCCGTATCTGAACCACTGGCTTCAAGAGGACGAGCGGTCATGAAGGAGAATTCGTGATACTTGCGCCGCGCATTCAAAGCACGCTTCCACAGCTCTGACTCCGCTACCTGCAGAACTGCTGCTTCTGCCGCTGAGAGCCACTCCACTTCGAAGTCCTCGTCCTTCTCTGCAGCCAAGCGGCAGAAGTCGGGCAGATCGCTGCGCTCCATCCCTTCCCCCAGCGCCTGAAGACAACTGTGAACGAGCGTGCCGTACGCCAATCCTCTGCCATCGGCGGAACGCTCCAGCACAATTCCGCTCGCCGCCTTCGTCAAGCCGGTTACGCTGGCGATCTGATAGCTGGGCTGCACGCTTGCCGCCAAGCGCTGTTGCCACTCCGCCAAGCTGCCCGCGACATCCGGGATCGCCGACAACTCCTCCGCGCTGGCAGGCGCGACGGCTGGAATGTCCAGCTCCAGCTGATTGCGCAGCGAGTCCGCGAGCATGCCCCACGGATCAATGGCTGGACGCGTCGGGTACTGGCTCACGATCAAGAGCTGCATCGCGCGAGTCGCTGCTACGTACAGCAAGCGTTCCGCTTCCGCGTGCATGAACTCCCGCTCCTTCTCGCCGCGCTCTGCCCAGCCGAAGGGCTGGGCTACGATCTCGGACGTGTACATATCCCGCTGCCTTGAGATCGTGAAGTACCCGCGCGGCGGCTCCGCCATGCGGTCCACATGCTCCGCGGCATCGTGGTCCTTGTTGCCGCACGGGCATGCGAGCAGAACGACCGGAGCTTCCAAGCCCTTCGCCTTGTGCAGATTCATGATCCGCACAGCGTCGCCGCTGCCCACGAATAGGCTCGACGCTTCCATGCTGTCCGTCTCGGTCAGCTGCTGCAGCCGGCTCGTCAGCGCCTGCCACTCCACCGAGGCGGCCGCATCGCTCTGCAGCACCTCGAGCAGCTTGATCAATGTCCCGCTGCGAATGGCTCCTGACTCGCCGCAGGCCGCAGCCTGCACGAGTCCGATGTCATCCACGATGCGCATAAACGCCGCAAGCGCAGGAAGCTCCACTGCCCAAGCCGCATATTGGCGCAGCTTGCCTAACGCCTGATCGACCTTGCGGCCTTTTGCAGACAGCTTATCTGGGTCTGCCGCGATGTGCAGATGAATCTCGCCGCTCTCACAGCGGTAATGATACAATTCATCGTCGCTGATCCCGAACAGCATACCGCGAAGGACCGCTAACAGCGGGATGCGGTCTGTCGGGTCGCTGAGCGTCAGCGCCAGCAGAGCCAGCGCGCGCAGCTCCTTCGATACCGCTATACTGCCGGAAGTATCGGCAGCGACGCCGTACTTCTCCAATCTCTCCGCGTACAGGTTGATATACTTGCGATACTTGAGCAGGATCATAAAGTCGCCCGCTCGCGCCGGCCGCATCACAGGCTTGCCGTCTGCTCCAGCTCTCTCCGCGATCTTCAGATTGCCGGAACAAGCCCAAGCCACATACCGCGCCAACTGCTCGGCATCATAGTCCGCAATATGATCCTGCTTATCGCGTACCTGCCCGGGGATGGTGACAGTATACACACCGTGCAGCGCGCCCTTGCTGCCCGGGTTGTTTCGCTGCGTAATCATTCGCACAAACGGAGCCTGACTGTCGGATGCGGCTCCAGAAGTCACAAATTTACTCTCGAATGCATAATTGACATAATCGCCGACCGACTTGACCGAGCGAAAATTGCGTGTCAGCTGCAGCACATCCCCGCTCTGCTCAATTCGCTGCTTTACATAATTGTAGGTGGAGATATCTGCGCGGCGAAATCGATAAATGGACTGCTTCGGGTCACCCACGACGAACAAGGATCCTTCTCGCGGCAGCTGCTTGCGCCAATCCGACTCCTTCGCGTCCGCTCCGGTCAAGAGCAGCATCATCTCAGCTTGAATCGGATCTGTATCCTGGAACTCATCAACAAACAATCGGGCATATCGCCGTCCGAAATAGGATCTAACCTCTGGGTACGAACGCAGCAGCTCAGACGCTTTCATCAGCAGATCCTGAAAGTTAAGCTTGCCAGCTTCCATTCTCTTCTGTCTGCAATAGCGCACGGCAGGCAGGACGAAAGCGATCAGCTTCGGATGCACATACTCCTGCCAGCTCTGTAGAAAGGGCTTGAGTACATTGATTTTCCAATCCTGAAAATGCTGTTTAAACTCCTTGGCCATCTTGGCATCTGTCCAGCGATTCTGAGTCACATCCAGTGTACGGTCGAACAGCTTCGCCACCGACAACACGTTCATGTCATCCGCCATATCCTTGCTCCGCACATGACGCATCGCCTGCTGAATCGTCTTCTGCAGCGAATCCCAGCCTTTCTCAGGCTCATTCGTGCCAATATATGGAGCAGCTGACTCCATCAATGAGAACAACGTATCGCGAATTCGATCAAAATTCGGACGATCGATTTCACATGTATAGATTTCAATGTCCTCATATTCAGAGACTCGATTGTAAACCGCTCGCAACACTTCAACATCGATCTGCAGTGCCGCTATCTCCGCTATCTCTTGAGCATCGCCGCGTAAGCGCATTTCCTCCAAATAATTATCCCAGCAGCGATCGCGAAACTCCTGGTCCTCATCTTCTTCCATTTCTCGAAATGCGGGATCAAGCTCCGCCTCAACCGGACGTTCTCGAAGCAGTCTCCCGCAGAAGGCGTGAATCGTCCCGATAAAGCATTCCGGCATCTGACGCAGCGAAGCTTCAAGCTTCTCACGCTCCTGTCCATCCGATGCTTGCGCCAGCTCCTTCTCCAACTGGATGCGGAATCTTCCCTTTAGCTCAGACGCCGCTTTATTCGTAAAGGTAATCGCAGCGATGCTGCGCGCTTCTGCTCTGCCTGCCTGAATCAATGCGATCATTCGACCGACGATAGAGGTCGTCTTGCCTGAACCCGCTCCAGCTTCAACGAGAAATGTCGTATCCAGATCTGTCGCAATTCGAGCGCGTGCAGCGGCGTCTTCCATCATTAGCTGTTCGGTATTCACCTTAGGCATATCGGTTCACCTCCAGAATGTGGCTCAAGCGATCAGCATTCTCGGAAGCCTCCAGCTTCTCTTGAAATTGCTCCGCATGGCTTCCGCATACATCCGCATAATGACACCATGCGCAGCCCATCGGATCGCTTGTCGGAGGGTATAGACCCTCACGCATCGCTTCCAGCATGTGATGGAGCAGATCAGCTAGATCACCTCTGCGCTCCTGCGATCGCTTTACTTCCTCGCCCATTCCACGCTCCGTCGGAAACAAGTACGCTGAATCAACGACCTGCGCATGCACATCATAACCAGTCTTCATCATCCACTGCTCAACTGCGGCACCGTACAGCGGAAGCTGCAGCTGCGTGCCCTTGGAGAAGCATTCGTTATGCTTATACGTCTTGGATTTGCCTGTCTTGTAATCGTATATCTTATATTTGTGCGGTGCGATCTCGTCGATCCGGTCCACGAAGCCTCGAAGCGGCAAGCTTAATCCGTTATCCAGTGCTACTTCGAAAGGTATCGAATCTTGATGAAGCGGAAGCTCTGTTTCCTTATAGGTTGTACTTGAACCCCGCTGCCGTTCCCCTGCTAGGAAGATCTGCACATCCTTGCGGATGCTCTCTGCTTCCTTGCGGAATATGTGCTCGCTTGGCGCGGGCACAGCGTCTGCATATCGAGCGATGACGTTCTCGGTCATGTCACGAAGTATGGAGGCATCATGGCTGATCGGACCTTTCGAGTCTTGCCGCAGCTCCTTCATCGTCATCATATACTGATTAAAGATGTCATGAAGCAAGCTCCCCCGCTCCATCGCATCCAACCACCTTGTGCGATCGTAGACTGCGACCTCTTTCGCGCGAATGCCCAGCACTTCCTGATAGTAGTATTGAAGCGGACATCTACCGTACTGTTCCAGCTTGCTTGCGCTGAAGGCGTCTGAGGCCGCGCCTGGTTCACCGGGCAGCGCAATCGGATACTGCGACGTGTCAACGATCCCATCGTAAGGAGACACGTTTGCAGCCAGCCTCGCCTGCGCGGCCTTCACTCCATCCTGCAGCAGCGGATATGCGGCATACAGGCTCTGCTGCGCAGACTTCAAGCCCGCATGCTCTGTCAGCAATGCGCGCAACCAGACGTCCGTCGCTTCCGAGTCCAATCCGGTCGGACTGCGATAATATCGCACAGCTTCTCCCATCGCGCGGTGCAGCGCGACATAATCTGCGTCAGCCTGCGCGGCGCGGCGTCGATAGGCTTGCAGCATTTCATGCGCTGGCATGTCTTCCCTATGATCCGCCACGTTGTATGAGCAGCAGCTCAGCGTACAATGCCCTCGCAGCATGCCGAAGCGCTCATATCGCTCCTGCTGTCTCCGAGCCGCTAATTCAGAACTCAAGCTTAGATTAGGACTGATGTGACCGCGCTCCTCATCAAGCAGGACAGGATCTTGGCGCAGAGCCAAAGACCAGTTCGTCTCTGACATCCCCATGATGAAGCTGTATGGACGTCCGCTGTGTCCGCCGCTATTCAGGGAAGTCACATGAATCGCACCAGGTGCAGGAGTCGCCGCCTGAACCCGAATTCCGTCTACATTTTCCTGTACGTAGTGCAGCGCCAGTTCACTACTCATCACGATATCACCAGCCGCACCTATCGACTGCCGCAGCAGCTTTAACTGCTTGATGACCGATCGATCATGCTTGTCATGTGGAACATACGATTCAACGAAGCGAATCAGTTCGCTAAGCAATCTGCTCGGTGATCTGAGCGCTTCCTCTGTCAGCGGCTGCAGCAGCCTCTTGAATACACGCTGTAACTGGCTTAGGACAACCTTTCTTTCATCAGACATATGCTCTGCTTTCGCCAATTGTTCAAGAAGAGCGTACCGCTCTCTCCCCCAGCCTATCCCCGATTGCTCCAACTCGCGAATGAACCGCGCCGATGAAATGCTGTTCGACTCGTCACCCTGAAAACGAACGACTCCTTGCTTCAAGGCTGTCAGAATCGGATTCAGATCGAATCCGGAACGCAGCCATTCCAGATACAGCTTCGCTGCTTTCCCTGCATTCGTCACCCCAAGCGGCAGTCCATCTGCATAAGTGCACGGGATCCCCATTGCTGCAGCTGTCGTATATATTGCAGACGCATTCGCTTCATAGTCAGAAGCGATAATCTCCACTTGATCCACGCGCACATCCCGCTTCATGATGCGGCGGATAACCTCGCGCGCTTCAGCAAGCGTCCCATTTGCATGAAAGAATTCAATGGAATCAGCATGAAGTATGAACTCCTGCTCCGCCTCAGACGAAAGTGGATGCAGTGAACTATATTGCCCGCCCGTCGTGAGCGTATGGAGCAGTCTTCTCTCGATCTCATTGCGAATCGCATGTTCATCGATGATGATAACGTCCTTTGACACGGTAAGCTGCGAGGCATAATCGAGTATTCGAGCCAGATCTACATAACGTTGCTGCTCCAGATATGCCTCGTATCTAGCAAGCAGCTCCTTGACCAGCAAGCCTTTGCTCAGCTGTTCGAACTGCCTCGGCTCCAGCTGCTCCGCCTTTACCCCAGCTTCACGGAGCTCAACGACCGCTTGATGAAACACCCTTGTTAACCCAGGTGTTAACGCGATTCCTTGTATATAAGGAGCTTTGCCGGAAAGGGACATATCCTGCAGCAGCTTGCATACGATCCACTGCGATTCAGAGGATGTGAGATAGCTCAGCTTCTGTCTAGCTAGCATCAGTCTGCTGCGCTCCAGCACCCATGATTCAAGCGTACGCACTTCAGTATGGATGACCGGACCATGGAGTCTTATT
The DNA here is from genome assembly GCF_058791835.1 of Paenibacillus sp. EB106-04-04-XG159. Lineage (NCBI taxonomy): Bacteria > Bacillati > Bacillota > Bacilli > Caryophanales > Paenibacillaceae > Paenibacillus > Paenibacillus sp. EB106-04-04-XG159. Next base: position 103,365 of record NZ_JBYTDY010000003.1, read on the forward strand.
ATTTGCTCCAGCCATTGATGGCCTTGCGCATAGCTGCTCACGAGCAGGCATTTTCGTTCAATCGGATTGCCGTTCATGATGTCGTACAACTGTTGAATTGTCGTATTCAACATACACGCATCAACGCTCCTCTTCATCTATCGATTGTCGTGCAGTGCTTCTATATATTCAGCTGCTTCATCTTCGGCATATGTTCATATTATTGGTAGTAATTTCGACCTATGCCTAAAAGTATCCTGCTATCGCGATATTGTCGAGACGGTGTACGTCCCAACGCAACAAAAAAAGCCAGCCTAGTACATGTTCTACATGTCATTGACTGGCTTGTTCGTATGCGGCTCCTAATAGATGGGTTTCATTTAAATATCCAACTGACGCAGCTTCTGTAGAAATACCTTCTTCGCCATTGTTGACGAATGCTTCGCACTTTGCAATATGTAAAACTGCCTAGCCGAACGAGGTCCTGCAAGGTTTATCTGGCTTAGCTCGCCTGATTCGAGTTCTCTGCGAATGACCCAGCGAGATAATATCGCGATCCCTAACCCTGCCATAACCGCCTCCTTCACACCCTGGTTGCTGCTGAACACGAAGCTGCGCTTTACATTAAGCTCTAGGTTCTGAATATATTGCTCGCAATAGGATCTGGTGCCTGAACCGCTCTCGCGCATAATCCACACCTGATGCTGCAGCATGTCGGGATCTATCTTGGGTATCGTAGATAACGGATGATTAAACGGCGCAACTAACACCATCTCATCTTCCATAAATGGCATCTTGACCTGTATATCCGGATAGTCGACTTGGCCTTCTACAAGTCCCATATCCAGTTCATCTCCGCGCACTGCTTGCGCGATGTCTTCCGTATTGGCTATCGTCGTCTGAATATCGACATGCGGGTAGTCCTGCGAGAATTCCGCAATCAATCGCGGGAGTATATATTCGCCGATCGTATAGCTTGCCCCAATCTTCAATGCGCCTGTCACTTCATCACGCAGCAGATGAATCTTTTCCTTCGCCTCTTCATAACGAGTCAGCATCTCTTTAGCGCTGTTGTATAGAATCTTGCCAGCCTCAGTCAGTTTAACGTATTTGGATGTTCGATGCACCAGAGTTACACCGAATTCATTTTCCAGATTGCGAATATGTAAACTAACCCCAGGCTGAGATAGATTCAGCACTTTGGCAGCTCTAGAAAAGTTGCTTTGCTCCACTACAGTTACGAATACTTTCAGTGTGTCCACGATCATGCTCATTCCCCCTGTTCTTGCTAGTCAGTATCAGAAACATGCGTAATACAAAGCTTATAGCTAGTACCATAAGTATTGCTAATGCTTTAGATAGTATATCGGTATTTCCATTGTTAAAGCATCCTCATTATAGTAAGGGTTAAGCGAAAGATTCAAGTTCAATTTAAATTGAGTAATGGATTATTCGATTCTTACTACATGTTTTATTCGAGAGGTGTCGTTCGATATGAGTCTTGCAAAACATTATAAAGCAGTGAAGCCGCAACGCAAAGCAAGAGTTGACTTTGCACTCGGTATTGGACTAACGCTGGCGATCTCGTTGGCGGCAAAGTACTTGGCTGGATTGCCATTTCTGAATATTATGGGGCAATTGGTCATTGCGATCCTAATCGGTATCACTTGGCGCGCAGTCATTGGCCTGCCTGAAAATCTCGTCGCCGGGACCAATTATTCGAGCAAGAAATTGCTTCGACTAGGAATCATCCTGCTTGGGATGCGGTTGAATCTAATAGATATTGTAAATGCAGGACCAAAAGTATTTCTTATAGCTGTTATCGTTATCCTGTTTACCATCCCTGTCGTGTACGGACTGGCACGTTACTTCAAGGTCGAGAAACGCCTCAGTATATTGACGGCTTGCGGTACAGCTATCTGCGGTGCGGCCGCAGTTGTTGCGATTGCGCCTGAGATCAAAGCCAAAGACGACGAAACCGCGATCGGCGCGGCCTTGGTTGCTATCCTGGGAACCATATTTACGTTGGCGTATACATTCTTGTACCCTGTATTAGGTTTATCTCCGACTGGCTACGGCATCTTCGCAGGCGCAACGCTGCACGAAATTGCCCATGTCATAGCAGCGGCTGATCCTATCGGAACCGAGGCTGTAGATATCGCGATTATCGTCAAATTAACCCGAGTCGCATTGCTCGTACCGGTTGCCATTCTCGTCGGGCTCTGGGCGAAACGCACGGATCCAGAGCGGAAGGATTCACACACGAAAACAACCTTGAAATCATTGCCCATTCCTTGGTTTATCGTCGGATTCCTGCTCGTCAGCGCATTCAATTCACTTGGAATCGTTCCTTCACACGTCGCTGAAATGATCGTTACGTTGGCTTATCTGCTCATTGCGATGGCAATGGCGGGTCTCGGTCTTAATGTGGATCTCGTCACCTTCAAACGCTTAGGCACGCGTTCCTTTGTAGCAGGGCTGATCGGCTCTGTGCTGTTATCGATACTCGGCTTCGCATTGGTACATCTATTTGGGCTCGCTTAGTGGTGGATGTAAGGTATTACTATGAGAATTGGAAATATCCCCCTTTATTTAGACGATTGGTTGTGCTACACTGAACTCATCTAAATAGTGGTTGTGAAGAACACACCGTCTAACCCTGAGGCTTTAGGTCTCTTTGTTGGCGGTGTTTTTTATTACTTAGTCGAAGGATGTGAGGGTGAGTGTTTCAATCCATGTATGAGAGGTGGTATCAGGAGCATATCAAATTAAGCAGCGGCAATCGGAAAATGAGGCTAGTGGAGGGGCACGGTTATGCGGAAAAGTTATTTTTAGAGCGAGTATGGTTTCCTGCATTCAAACGCTTTGATCATCTGTATCCTGAATATGAAGTCGCCGACTTTCGTGATGGCAGCTGCTTTCTCGACTTTGCCTATATCCGTTATCCGCTGCAGCTAGCCATCGAGATCGATGGTTATGGAGCACATTCAGCAAAGGCTTCACGCTGGCAGTTCACAGACTCGCTCATTCGTCAAAATCATCTCGTCATAGACGGCTGGCGAATTCTTCGCTTCTCCTGCGATGATGTGGAGGAGAAACCTCGTATGTGTGAACAACTGCTGCAGCAATGCTTGGGAAGCTGGGTCAGTGTTGAACCCTCAACGCTTACTGACTCATCGGAATTGTTGGAGCGCGAGGTGCTGCGTTACACCTTAAGCTTGGGACGCAAGATTCGTCCACATGATGTATGCGGGCTGCTTAACGTTAGTATAGACAAAGCCTATTCTATTCTGCACACCATGCTTAAGAAAGGCAGCTTGCTTCCAGGTGGTAAAGGTGAGAAGCGCACTAAGCTGTACGAGGTAAATAGAAGCTATATCGATAAAACGCGCCTGTTCGGCTAGTTGAAACCCTAGACCGCGCGGCGATTCTTGCGAGCACCACTCTCGCTATTTCCCTCCCGCTCGCATAACGCGGTTTTCCCCCCGCTATCTCACCCCCACAGGCGCTTCCAGGTATCTCACTCCAGCAGTCGCCTCCATGTGCGCCCCCTTGCGCACACGTAACGTGGTTTTTCCCCGTTATCTCGCTCCAACACGCGCCTCCCGGCGCTGTTACGGGGTAAAAACCTGTTACAGTGCGCGCGGCGCATCAAGCGCATCCCCCCATGCGCGCGTAACACGGTTTTTCCCCGTTATCTCGCTCCAACACGCGCTTCCCAGCGCTGTAACAGGGTAAAAACCTGTTACAGTGCGCGCGGCGCATCAAGCGCGCTCCCCCTCGCGCGCGTAACGCGGTTTTCCCAGTTATCTCGCTCCAACAGGCGCTTCTCGGCGCTGTTACGGGGTAAAAACCTGTTACAGCGCGCGTGGCGCAACTTGCGCGCTCCCCCTTGCGCGCGTAACGCGGTTTTTCCCCGTTAATCTCGCTCCAACAGGCGCTTCCCGGCACTGTTACGGGGTAAAAACCTGTTACAGCTCCCGCGGCGCAGCTTGCGCGCTCCCCCTCGCGCGCGTAAAGCGATTTTTCTCCGTTATCTCGCTCCAACACGCGCTTCCCGGCGCTGTTACGGGGTAAAAACCTGTTACAGCTCCCTCGGCGCATCAAGCGCTCTCCCCCTTGCGTGCGTAACACGGTTTTTACCCGTTATCTCGCTCCAACACGCGCTTCCCGGCGCTGTTACGGGGTAAATGCCTGTTACAGCGCGCGCGCCGCACCGCGCCCACCCTCAGCGCAAGCGCATCGCACAAAAAACTCCAGTACCGCAACACATTCGCGGAACTGGAGTTTCATCATTTCGCCACGATCAAGAATCGCTGGCGTACATTTGGAGCCACTTGTACAAGGTCGCTCCATCAACTAACGTTATCGGCTTATCCCGTACATATTCCATCGCTTGAGCTGAGAAATCCCCTGCCGTAACGTAGAATCCTTGCTTCACGTCCAGCTCAGCAAGACGATGAGATAGATCCTCAACGTCCACAAGGCCAATCTCCGTACCGTCTCCCAGCTTGCATTCGACTAGATACTGCTCGCTGCCCTTTCGAATGAGAATATCCTTGCCGCCGTCTTCTGTCGGATCAGTCTCCTCATTGCGATATCCCATAAGCGCGAATAATTGAGCGACGTATTGCTCGAACACATACGGATCCAGCTCCATCACATGTTCCCGTGAAGCCAAGTGACACCATTCTTCTCTAACCCTTGCCGCTAGCTGCAGTTCATCGCTGCGTTCTGCTTCCTCCTGGCGCTGCTTGATAATGCCTCGATACTTCAGAAGCCCATAGATGGTTAATAGTACGAATAAAACTACTACCGCCCATTCCAACAATGTCAGCCCATATAAGAAATCTCTTGATTTATTCAGAAGTTCAATCATCTTCAACACTAACAAGCAAGTTAATAACAGTGCTCCAAATAAAAACGCAATCAAAATCTCTTGAGATTTATTGCTATAAATTCTGCGTCTGCCGCGCGCCACAATACATCCCTCCTAATCATGGATTATTGTTCCACAAATCAGAAGGTTTTACACACGGCTTCAAAAATTTCAATATTTGCTAGACAGTCTGGTCAGGTTCACTCTGCTTGATCTTTCGACTTGCCATCCTCCTCTTGGTGTACACGACTATCAACAAGATCGGAACCGCTATTAAAAAGATATAGACTGACACATTTTTGACCATGCCCTCAGCTGCTCGACCATATAAATAGATTAACCCGCCGACCACATAGAACTTCACCGCTCTGCCGAACGCTGCATAAGCCATAAGCTTCCACAGTGGAAACTTCATGCTGCCCGACAGGATCGTGAACACCTTAAACGGTATCGGCGTAAATGACCCGATGAGAATTGCTGCCTCGCCGTTCTTCTTAAACATCTTCGTAGCGCTGTCGATCCATTCTTGCTTAAGCAGCTTGCGAAGCACCTTTTCACCTAACAATCTGCCGATCATATATCCGATTGGAGTTCCCATTAAACAGGCGATATACCCAATCGTCGCCAACCACAGCGCATTCGAAGGATCCAACAAGCTTAACGACACCTGCAGCACAAATGCAGGTATTGGAAATATTATGGCATCAACGAACGAATGAATAGCTAAGCCCCAAGCACCAAAATCCATAAAAAAGTTAATAATATTCTGTACCAATTCGTTCATTGCCCCTTTTCACTGGCTAACATTGCTCTTACACTCAGAAACCCACCTTAAGCTATAGACCTAGGTGGGTTATATAATAAATTATACCTATTAATACCAAGCGGTACAACCACAGAAATACGTCAAAAGGTTAGTAAAGAGTGTCAATATCGTAATCTTTACGCATAACTTTTTACAAACCATTTACTTATAATACGTAATTGATCGAGCACAGCCCTTCAAGCGCAACACATCTGTATTTGAATATACAAATATACTTTATCTTAAGAATATTATTTTTCCGGTATTAGTAGAACTTCATTTCACCATAAAACAAGACCGCAGGAATCTCTCCCACGGCCTTTCGCAACTGCAATATACAGAGAACGGACTAAAATTGATAAAATATTCGTTCACCCGATAGGAATGGCATGCAGCGCTTGGCGCATAATTGCGGCATTCGCTCGCGCATCCATGGATGTACATCCTCATTTTCCATTTGAAATGCATAATAACCGAAAATACTTACAAGTATAAGTCCCTCCACTACCGTTAGATCAGCATCGCTTAATTGGCTCTGACCATAATACCCTTCGAGAAGTGCATCTCTCTGCTCAGAGGGAACCATTGATGATCCCATGGCAACATCCATACCATAATATCCGTATCCAAAGAAGCCATAGTCAATAAAGCTGATATCTCCTGTAGGGGTCAAGAGTATATTGTTCTTTGCCAAATCAGCATGTATGATACCCCATTGTTCCTCTGAACGACCTAGAGCTTCGAGTTGAGCATTAATCGCATGCATCGTCTTCTCTACAACTGCATAATCGGAATGGGGAAATAAACCCAACTCGACACCTCGATGAATCTTATGAAGCATCACGATGTTGCTCTCAGCATCATAATGCGGTCTTGTTTCAGGCTTCACGCGATGATAACTTCGTAAGAAACGATGGAGTTCCGCTATTTCGGCCCCTATTTTCCGAACTAAAATGTCATCCGACACATCATCCTTGCTCAGAATATCCCCCTCAATCCAAGTGAGCAGGGAGCAGCAAACCTCCTTGTCATGGTATTGAAGCTTCGTGATATATTCTCCGTCGCAATTGCGAATGGGCGTCTGAACGATAAGGTTGGTCTGGTCTGCCATATCCTGCAGCATCTCTAGTTCGCTTAATATACCACTGTAAGTATGCTGAAGATCGACCATATTCTCTTTCACGGATTGATGAATACGAAATAAGTAGGAGGCTCCACTATTCGGATCTTCGACTTTATAAGTTCTATTTTCGTTGTGTCTAATAAACGTAATCTTCGGTTCATGAACTCCATACTTGCTTAGAATCTCGATCAGTACGTCATCCCTCACGCGGTAACATCCTCTCATTCTTAGATGAAATAACAGTTCGTCATAACTTAGATCTATTCTTTGCATTCCCATCAATATCCTGCTATATCAAAACTGTCAAGAAGAGAACTCGATTTACATACACTAGCAGAAATTAGACCGTTTATAATAGATAGAGAATTCCGTTTAGCGAAAAGGAGTACAAGATATGCCTACTATACAAACATCCGTTCACATCCATGCTCCAATTCAGATCTGTTTTGACCTAGCTAGAAGTATTGATATTCATATGGAATCCACATCTCAGACGCGTGAGCGCGCCATAGCGGGAAGAACAAGCGGATTAATCGAACTTCATGAGACTGTGACTTGGGAAGCCGTTCATTTTGGTATTCGTCAGCATTTAACGGCTAAGATAACAGAGATGGAGGCCCCGAACTATTTTGTGGATGAAATGGTGTCGGGAGCATTTAAGCGATTTCGGCATGTTCATGAGTTTATTCCGCAGGATGGCGGGACTTTGATGCTCGATACCTTCGATTACACTTCTCCGCTCGGCTATATGGGCAAGCTCGCAGATGCGATGTTCTTGAAGAACTATATGAAGCGCTTCTTGCTGACTCGCAATGAGCATATTAAGAAGGCGGCGGAAGAGATGGTTAGCGGGAATAGGAGCATATAGCTTGATTTCCTAATTGCCCCACATATCTTCCTAGACAACAAAAAACCGGTCGGGAGATACTCCCGCCGGCATTCACATTACAAATGAAACAATTTATCTAGTGGTATCTGAAGATGCTCAAAGATCGTTGAATGCACTATGTCCTGCTCCATGTACATATTCTGTATGGCGTATGTCCCATTCTTTAATGCACATACATGTATCGCTTGGTTCCCTGGGTCAACAATCCAATACTCTTGTACTCCGTATTTTTCATATAAGTTGAACTTTTCATTGAAATCTTTCAATGTAGTCGAAGGTGATAATACCTCGATGATTAAAGAAGGAGCACCCTTACATCCTAGTTTAGATATTTGATCCTTCGAACAAATAACAGAAAGATCAGGTTTTGTTACATGATCTGCAGAAGAGTAATCCTCACTTTCACTGAAATACACATCAAAGGGAGCGACAAACACAAAACAATTCTGATTTTGTAATAAATTCCGAAGAGCGAAGTATAGTTCGCCTACAATAAATTGATGATTCGTAAAGGGGGTTGGGGACATGTCGTATGCTTTACCGTTAATTAATTCCCATGAACCTTCCCATGTAAGCCAATCATGATAGGTGTATGATCTCGTTTCATCTAGATCTGGTATTTCGTTCACCTTCCTTTCGGATACTTAATGCATTATATTCAACAATAGGTTGGAATGTGGAAAACTTATTATTCTCTTTTCTCTGTGGATTGTGTTGTGGTAACTTAATTCTACGCTCTCCACAAGACTCAGCATAAATAGTTATGGTTTACCAGCTAATAGCCATAATTCTATGGAGATATCTCATGGTTATCCGCATACATATGGTAAGAAACGTATTATGGGCACGGAGGGATCATGATATGAATCAAGACGATATGCGACAGTTGGAAAGGTCGATCGATGAGATTACGGAGATTGCTACCGGATTCGGCCTCGATTTCTACCCGATGCGGTATGAGATCTGTCCGGCGGACATCATTTATACGTTTGGCGCATACGGAATGCCTACGAGGTTTCATCATTGGAGCTTTGGAAAAACTTTCAACAAGATGAAGATGCAATACGACTTCGGACTTAGCAAGATCTATGAGCTCGTCATCAATTCCAACCCCTGCTACGCCTTTCTGCTGGAAGGCAATTCCCTCATTCAGAACAAGCTGATCGTAGCGCATGTACTCGCCCACTGCGACTTTTTCAAAAATAACTACCGCTTCTCCAACACCAACCGCAGCATGGTCGAGAGCATGTCTGCAACCGCTGAACGGGTATCCAACTATGAGCTCGAATACGGAGCGCAAGCTGTCGAGAGCTTCATCGATGCGGTGCTTGCGATCCAGGAGCATGTGGACCCTCAGCTTCACAGACCTCGCAAGCTGGATAAGAAGCAGTACATGGAGATGAAGACGCGTGAGCTGAAAGATAATCAGCCGAAAGCGCCAGGTCTCTACGACGATCTGTGGAACATGGATAATGCCGCTAAGGCCGCGAATAGCAGCGTTCGCAGCGACGCTTCAGAACGACCATTCCCGCCGGAGCCTGAGAAGGATCTGGTCTGGTTCATTCAAGAGTTCTCACCTGTGCTCGAAGATTGGCAGCGCGACATCATGACGATGCTGCGCGACGAGATGCTCTACTTCTGGCCGCAGCTCGAGACAAAGATCATGAACGAAGGCTGGGCCTCCTACTGGCACCAGCGCATCATGCGAGAGCTCGACCTCACGACCGACGAAGCCATCGAGTACGCCAAGCTGAACTCATCCGTCGTGCAGCCGTCGCGCCACAGCCTCAATCCGTATTATCTCGGCTTGAAAATATTCGAAGATATCGAGGAGCGCTGGGATAAGCCGAGTAAGGTAGAGCAGGAGCGGCTTGGACGCGAGACTGGGCAAGGCCGCGCCAAAATATTCGAAGTCCGGGAGTTTGACTCGGATCAGTCGTTTATTCGCAACTATTTGACGAAGGAATTGACGGATAAGCTGGACCTGTATGTTTTCGAGAAGAAGGGACCTGAGTGGAAGATTACCGACAAGTCTTGGGAGAACATCCGCGATCAACTGGTGTATGCGCGGGTGAACGGCGGGTTTCCTTACTTGGTTGTGCAGGACGGTGACTATCAGCGCTCTGGCGAGATGTATCTGAAGCATCAATATGAAGGCTTGGAGCTGGATCTCAAGTACTTAGAGCGTACGCTGCCTTACGTTTACACACTGTGGGGAAAGTCCGTGCATCTGGAAACAAAGGTTGAGGAGAAGAGCGTGCTGTTCACATACGATGGCAAGAAGGTATCACGTAAGTTTTTATGAGCGAAGAAAGCCGAGAACCTATCGACTATAGGAACTCGGCTTTTGTCATTCATTTCAGGACGAACGAAGCATCCAAGGATACGCCTCACTGAAGCGGCGCAGCCCTTCTGTTGGATCCTGTCCAGGCGGAGGCATGTATTCCAGAGTCAGCATATCGTTATACCCTGCGGTGCGAAGCGCTTCGATCATTACATCGTAATTCACTTCACCTGTATCCAGCTCATGGCGCCCGGGGTAGCCCGCAGCATGCAGGTAAGCGATCTGATCCAGATTGTCCAGCATCGAAGCTGTAATGTCCCCGCCATCTTCAGTCACGAGCTGATGATACATATCGTACAGCAGCTTCACATGGTCACTGCCGACCTTTCGAATGATCTCGAATGCTTCATCTGATTCGTATAAATAATACCCCCGATGATCCACCTTCACATTCAACGGCTCAACAGTAAGACATACACCCGCTCGCTGCAGCATCGGCACACATGCCTTAAGACCATCCACGACTGACTGATGTTGCTCCGCTCTCGATACTTCTGCCAGCTCAGGACCGACTTGCGTGATGACTCGACGGCAGCCGAGACGTGCGGCGACTTCCAGAGTTTCCTCCAGCCCGCGCATATAGGCATCTCTCTGTCTTGCATCCGTCAACGGAATAAACCGCGTACAGATCGCGTTAATACCTACGCCAAGCTTGACCGCTTCCGACCGGATCCGTTCGATGTCACGATCCCACCAACACCATAACTCAATCCAACGGAACCCTAGTCGATGAACACGTCTCATGGCTTCCACGGTATCCAAGCCGCCATACACTGCATCTACACAGACTGCTGCTTTCATGCTCGTCCTCCTCACCTTATCTCATTCCAACTCAGCATATCGAATACCACCAGTATATCTAATAGTAAGCACAAGCTAAAGATTCCATGCCTGTAAAATGTAGAGACGCAGTGCTTATTCAGCCGCCAGCATATGACAATGATAACCTATTTCAATTAGAATTTTTTTCTAGAAAATTATATCTTAAATTGTGACCTTATGCTATAATACAACTAAGAATAAAGTTTCCTTTGCACAACAATTATGTATGCCTACAACAAATGATACTCATTCTCATTACATGCTGTTCCCGTTCGCGGGAGCAGCATGATGCATTTTAAGGGTACTAATATTAGTATTCATTCTCAATTGAAGGGAGCGTATGATCATGGCAGTAGCCCAGCAATCAGAAACCAAGGCTCAATCTCAGTCTCAATCATCTCCAACTTCCATTAGCGGCAAGCAGCACTCATGGCTTGCTCAGTATGGAGAACTCATAGCAGCACTTGCAGGAGGCCTGCTTACTGCGATCGGCTGGTTCCTGCACTCCGGATACCCTGCTGCAGGAATTACGTTCTTCGTCCTCGCTTACATCATCGGAGGATATGCCAAGGCGAAGGAAGGCATAGAAACACTCATTCACGAAAAGGATCTGGATGTGAACCTGCTCATGTTCGCCGCTGCGATCGGAGCCGCATCTATCGGTTACTGGACGGAAGGAGCTGTACTGATTTTCATTTTCTCATTGAGTGGAGCCCTTGAGACGTTAACCATAGAGCGCAGCTCACGGGACATCTCAGCCTTGATCGATCTGAAGCCAGAAACGGCAATCCGTTACTTGAACGGGGTTGAAGAAACCGTACTGGTTCAGGACTTAGCGGTAGGCGACATCGTGCTTGTGAAAAATGGTGAACGGATTCCCGCAGACGGTACCGTGAAAGAAGGCGCCTCATCTGTCAATCAAGCTTCGATTACAGGTGAAAGCATACCTGTCGATAAAGCACCTGGAGACGACGTATTCGCAGGTACGCTGAACGGTGAGGGCGCCCTGTATATCGAAGTGACGGTTTCCAGCGAATCTACGCTGTTTGCCAAGATTATTCGTCTCGTCCAAGACGCGCAGAGCGAGATGCCGAAGTCTCAGCGATTCATGGAACGTTTTGAGCGCATCTATGCGCGGGCCATCGTTGCGGTCACGATCTTATTGATCCTGCTTCCGCCTTGGCTGCTCGGATGGAGCTGGACCGACACGTTCTACAAGGCTATGGTGTTTCTCGTCGTTGCATCTCCGTGTGCCCTTGTCGCATCCATTATGCCTGCGATGCTGTCGGCCATATCTAACAGTGCGCGCAAAGGCTTGCTCTTCAAGGGCGGCGCGCATCTAGAGAATCTCGGAGGCGTTAAGGTTATCGCCTTCGATAAGACCGGTACGCTGACACTAGGCAAGCCGGCGGTTACCGATATTGTGACTTTCGGCAGTGAGAGCAAGGATGAAGTGCTGGCCATTGCTTCTGCTATCGAAGCGCTGTCCACGCACCCGATCGCGCGAGCGATTGTGAAGGAAGCGATGGAGCGCGGGTTGAAGCCAGAGCGCTGCTCCGACTTCCAGGCCTTGACCGGCCGCGGGGTGCAAGCCAGCGTTCGAGGCTTGATGTGGACGATTGGCAAGCCAGCGTTGTTTACCGCTGAACTCGAGAAGCAAGGCGCTGCCGCGGACATTCATCGACTGGAGGGGCTTGGCAAGACAGTCGTCATTCTTGAGCAGGAAGGGCGCATCGTCGGAGCGCTCGCCCTGCAGGATCGCATCCGGCCGGAAGTGGTGCCGATGATCGCGAAGCTGCGCGGCTTGGGCGTCACGGTCGCTATGTTGACTGGCGACCAGAAGCTTACCGCCCAAGCGATCGCGGAGGAGGCAGGCATCGACCGCCTATATGCGGAGCTGCTGCCGGAAGATAAGCTCCGCATTATCAAGGAGCTGAAAGAAGAATTCGGCAGTGTCGCGATGGTGGGCGACGGCGTGAATGATGCGCCTGCGCTTGCAACAGCGACAGTTGGCATTGCAATGGGCGGCGCAGGCTCTGACGCCGCGCTCGAAACCGCCGACCTCGTGCTCATGAACGATGATCTGCAGAAGATCAGCTTCGCGATCCATCTTGGCAGACGGATGAAGACCATTGTAACGCAGAATATTGTCTTTGCAGCGATCGTCATCATCTGCTTGATCGCTTCGAACTTCATAGCGGACATCCCGCTTCCGCTAGGCGTAGTTGGGCACGAAGGAAGTACCATTCTCGTCATCTTGAACGGGCTGCGTCTGCTGCGTTAGTCGCGAACTCCATACATCAGCAAACAAGACCACCGAGCATCCTCATACATAGGATAATCGGTGGTCTTGCTATTTCACGCCTCTATTCCTCTTGCGACAATTGGCGCAGGAATCGCTGCGCCCGCTCCGTCTTCGGCGCGCTGAAGAACGACTCTGGGTCATTCTCCTCTACGATTCGACCGTCACTCATGAACACGATGCGATCCGCCACCTCGCGGGCAAACTTCATCTCATGCGTCACGACGAGCATCGTCATGCCTTCTTCCGCCGCAAGCTCCTTCATGACCTTCAGCACCTCGCCAACCAGCTCAGGATCAAGCGCTGATGTCGGTTCATCAAACAGCATGATATCGGGCTGCATCGCCAGCGCGCGCGCAATCGCGACCCGCTGCTGCTGCCCGCCTGATAGACGAGATGGATGCTCATCCTTTTTCTCAAGAAGACCGACCTTGGACAGCAAGCGCTCCGCAATGGCAACTGCATCCGCCTTCGACATCCCTTTCACCGTGATTGGGGCCTCGATCACATTCCCGAGCACCGTCATCTGCGGGAATAAATTGAACTGTTGAAATACCATCCCGGTGTGAGCGCGCACCTTCTGCAGCGCTGCCTTGCGTTCCTTAGACTTCGTGTTCGCGTTCCAGACTGCGTTACCGACTCGAATCTCTCCCCCGTCAGGCAGCTCCAATCCATTCAGGCAGCGGAGCAAGGTACTCTTACCTGAGCCGCTTGGGCCGAGCAGAACGACAATCTCGCCTTCCTTCACCGTCATATCAATATGGTCAAGCACTTGCTGTGTGCCGAATTTCTTCTGTAAGTCCTTAACAGCAATCATGATGTAACCGCACTCCCCTTCGTCTCCTAGTAAGCCTTAGCCAGTTTCTTTTCGATGCGGCTTAATATAGCTGAGAATCCTGTGCTCATGATCCAGTACATAATGGCGATCGCGATGTAAAACGGCATCGCCACATAGTACTGCGCGATCAGCAATTGCGCGGATCGCAGCAGCTCCGTCGCCGTCACGAAGGAGACGAGCGACGTTTCCTTCAGCATGCCGATGAACGTATTCCCCATCGGCGGAATGGCGATGCGCGCAGCCTGCGGCAGCACGACGCGCTTCATCACCTGCCACGGCGACAGGCCGAGCGATGCCGCCGCTTCCCATTGCCCCTTCGGCACCGACATGATCGCCCCGCGGAACGTCTCAGACAGATAAGCGCCAACATTGATGCTTAATGCTATATATGCCGACGTTATCGGGCTCAGATTCACCCCATAATCCGGCAGTCCAAAATAAATAATAAATACCTGCACGATAATCGGCGTCCCGCGAATGATAGACACATAAAACTGCGCAAGCAGTCGAAAAGGCTTACTTGCTTTCAATCGAACGATGGCGACGAATAGACCGATCAACAGTCCAAAAAACATCGATACCACTGTCAGATTGAGCGTCAAGTAAGCCCCTTCTAATAAAAACCCGAGGTTTTCTAACACAAGATCCATAATGCTCCGTTCCCCCTAGTTGAACAAATACAAGCGACGACAGCGCTGCTCTGCTTGGTTTCTAACCAACAGATCATGTTCGCTATCGCCGCATCTTCACTCACATTATAATATTACAGTGTTGGAGCAACACCAAACCATTTTTGATGGATGCTCGCCAGTGTACCATCCGCCTTCATGTCCGCAAGCGCCTTGTTGATCGCTGCTAGCAGTTCAGGCTGATCCTTACGGATTGCTATGCCTGCAACGTCCTCTTTAATCGGCTCGCCAACTGCTTTGATCTTCAGGTTGTTCTGATCCGCCAGCGGCTTCAAAGCAAATAGATTGTTAATTGTAGCATCGATTCGCCCTGTGTTCAAGTCCATCAGCGAGGTGAATACATCGTTGTACGTCACAATCTCAAACTCGCCGACCTTAGGCTGCACCACATCGCGCAAATACTTCTCATCATTTGTGCCTAATCCGACACCAATCTTCTTCCCTTTAAAATCATCAACGGATTTAACCTCATTATTGTCAGCCTTCACGACAACATTTACAGCATTCTTAATATACGGGTCCGAGAAATCCATCGATTTCTTACGATCCTCTGTAATGGTTACTTGACTGACCAACGCATCGAATTTATTGCGCTGCAATCCTTCAATTAGTCCGGAGAATTCACCAGTCACGAGCTCCGCTTCCACACCGAGCCGCTTCGCGACTTCGCGAGCGATATCTGCGTCATAGCCGTCGATCTGCTTCTGTTCATTCATAAAGTTGTATGGCGGGTAAGTGCCCATCATCCCGATGACGATCTTGCCATTCTGCTTAATCGTCTCAAGCGAATTCGCTCCCGCTGGAGCCGTGCCGTCTGCAGATTTGCCTGCTGTACAGCCTGCGGCTATAATGGTCATGATGCTTATTACGGTAATGATCAATAATCGTTTACTCCACATTCTATTCATGGTGCGCCCCCTAATGGTGTATAGCCTAACTCACGGATTAAACTCTTAAATTCCGATAAGTGTAGTATGGATTATAACTCTTCTTTATGTTCATGACAATACTTTTCTCTGAAAATGCTAAAAAAATACCTTGCCGCCGCTTTTGATATAGCTTACCCTGGCCCATTAGAATAGAAAAGCCGCATCAGTCAGTAATCTGACGATCGCGGCTGCTTCTTATTTAGCTAGCGGCCTTACCGGTCTAGCCTCAATATAACCTCGGTATCCCAACGGTGCGAGCTGGAATCGCGGCGCGTCTTCATCTGCCCACTCGAAACCATATAGCTCAGGATTGTAGCTTTTCATCGTACTCCACATTTCACCGATAGCTTCGCTGAATTTTTCATCGTCATACGGTTGTCCCTGAAATACCATCATCTTGCATGGAGGCAGATCTATGATCTCATATCCCTCTGGCTGCAGGTTAGCAGGCATCCACATTCCAATTGGCTCGTACAGCGCATCTTGGATACTGGTGAGTACGTCCCAAACGTTACAACCGACCTCTTTACAATATTCGAAGTATTCGGCAGCCTTCATGCCCCGCTTCAGAATCACTTTTCTTGCTGGTCGATCCACGACTTGCACAAACACAGTGCTTGCCTTCTTCTGTTCGCTCATCTCTATCTCTCCTCTATGCATAGTAAGGTAGTCTTCATGGATTCGACTAGGAATAAACAGCTTAATGTCTGGAGCATGCTTGCTGTAATATAGAGGAGACACTCCAAATTGCTTCGAAAATGCTCTCGTAAAGCCCTCATGAGAGCCAAATACGAAGTCAAATGCGACATCCACGATTCGCGCTTCTCTCTCTTGAAGCATCATCGCCGCATGCGACAGACGAAGAGCCCTTATATAATCGAAAGGCGCCTTTCCAGTCAATTCTTTAAATATTCTGGCTGAGTGCCAAGGTGAATAGTTTGCTGCTTTTGCCAGCATTTTCAGCGTGATCGTTTCCTTCATATGTGCCTGAATGTAATCCTGCATTCGCTGTACAGCTTGAACCTTCTCCCACCGCTCCATGTTCTCACCTCCTATGACAAGAATAGCTCAACCTCCAGCAGTGTTTCTTGACTTGCATTGCGAACTCATGCGTTTCAGATCTATATTAACTCTGGCGAATTCAACTATAGGCTATAGATTCTATTGATAATAAATCCACACTGTCTCATTATGGATTAAACAGCTTCGTAAGTCATGTGTTCATCTTATAGAGAAAGGCGGGCAGAACTTGATGCATCTATTTCAGGAAGAACTAACGGACTGGGGTTCATGGGGAAATGTATATCAATCCATACCTGCATTCGCACCGCTCATTCAGGCGATTATGCTGAAAGAGGCAGGAGTAGATTGTGAAGAGCTCATCGAACAGGTAACGCCTGGAACCAATGTGGTCTTTAAAGTCGGATCGTATGTGCTGAAGATCTTTGCTCCGATCGAATCGGGGTTAAATACGGAGATTGATTATTATGCAGAACTATCCGGCATGCGTAAGGCACTTGCGCTCGGGCTGAATGCTCCTCGAATCATTGCGGCATCCGGCATGCAGGACAAGTATCTATTTCGGTACATCATCATGGAGTATATTGAGGGGACTGCAGCAGGCACTGCGCTGAAATCATCTGCTGCAGCCGAGCGGCTGGACTTCGTGCGAAAGCTCCGGGTGAATATGGACAAGCTGAATATTGCAGCCTCGAATGAGCAAGAGCTTCCTAGTGTATACATAAGAGCCAAGAATAATCCACGCTGGAACAGTTTTTCCAATACAATGCGAGATCAAGTGCTTGCACTGCTGCAAGCGTACGACACCTCTGATCTCGTGTATGTGCATGGTGATCTGACTGCTGATAATGTCATTATTAGCGGCGACGGCGGCATTTATATTATCGACTATGCTGACAGCAGTATCGCACCATTGGAGTATGAATATCCGCCCATTCTGTTTGATCTGTTCGACTGTGACCCAGGCTTGATTCGGGCATTTGCTGGTGATGCTGGTCGTGAAGCTTTTGTGGAAAAATGCTTCTATGGCGTGTTGATGCATGACTTTGGCGCGAACTTCGTCAAGCTGCTGCTGGAAAGGTTCGCGGAGAAGGATGCTTCGCAGTTATCCGATATTCGCGAGATTAGAGCGATTATCGAGAAGCTAATCTAGTACAGTGGAAGCTGCTCACTTTAAGCCCGAGACGTCGATTTCCGACGTCTCAGACCTCGCTCGCGCCGCATTTAGCCACTGAGACGTTCATTTCCGACGTCTCAGACCTGTGGGGCCGGGGTGGCTTGCGCGAGATAACTGGTTTTTTCCCCGTTACAGCGAGCGAAACTCGCAAGTTTGGTGCGATAACGGGGAATAACCTGGTTACAGCGCCGAGACCGGGTTCGGATGAGGCGGCTCGCTTGAGATAACAGGGTTTTTCCCCGTTACAGCGGGCGAAACTCGCAGGTTACGTGAAATTACGGGGAAAAACCCGGTTACAGTGTCGAGAATGTGCACGGATGGGTAGTCTCGCGCGAGACAACAGGTTTTTTCCACGTTACAGCGGGCGAAACTCACAGGTTACGTGAGATTACGGGGAAAAACCGGGTTACAGTGTCGAGACTGGGTTCGGTGGGCGTGACCTGAGCTAGATCGGCGCAACAAAAGGGCCTTCCCTCAGGCAGCTTAGTTCCTGCCGTTGGGAAAGCCCCTCAACTTTCTATTATACCGCGTGAACCTTCGGCCATTTTAATTGAACGCCGGCTTGCACAAGTTGCGCTTGGAAGGCTTCAAGCAATTCCCGCTGCGCGCGAACTTGGCGAGGTAGTACGTTGTTGTCGATGCAAAACGCTGTCAGATGTCCAACAGACTCGCCAATGTTCCACTCTACCGGGTGAAGGCGGTAACAGCCGTTCGTGATATGCGTCGTGCCGATATTCTTGCAGGCAGGAAGCAGATTGTTGACCCGCTTCGGAATAAGACTGCCGAGCGGAATCTCGAACGGTAGGCTCGATACGTCGATGTAGGTACGCAATCCTGTGCTTGGATGCAGGTCAATCCGATAGCAGCCGACGCCGACAGAGTCATCGTAATCAGCTGCCTTGCCGTCTGGTCTGCATGCTTTGCTCACATCCTGCTCCACTATCGTGTATTCCGCCTGAATGCGGCGAGATTCGCGAATGTAGACGCTCTTCGCCAGACCATCCTTCGTGCCGACGACGTCCTTGCGCAGGCGCAAGCCTGGGTAACCAGTACCGCCGTCTGGGCGCGGTGCTTCAGTTTGCATCCAGTACAGCAAGGACAAGCTTAGCTGCTTCGCATTCTCCAGGTGCCGCGCACGTTCTTCCGGGCTCACATCGATTATCGAACCGAGCCAGTAGTCGTTAGCCGGCCAGTTAACGAGCGTGATATCGCTCTTATAGGTGCCTTCAGCATACTGTGCCTTATCTGCGATACGACGATACAACCATAAGGAGAAATAGACGTCGTCAGGAAATAAACTGTATTTAACCGGTTCAAGTGTATGCGGCACGAGCCCCATCCAACTGAGCTGCTGGTCCGGCCAGAAATCCGCTTTATATTGTCTCCAGAAATCATAGCTTTCCGGCTTCTCGATCGTATGGTCTTCGCCTTCGATATAATCCATCGCGAAGCAGTAGGTGAACGCCTGCATATCCTGTGGATCAGCCTCTCCATCCAGAGCGTGCGGCTCACCCGTTTGCGCCTTCGATTCAGAGCCTGTGACGTATTCAACACCAGCGAGCGGGAGCAGATCGCCCTCTTCGGTAGCATCGACGAAGTATGGTGCTGTCAATATGATCTTGTCGCCATCTGCCGCGCTGTGAACCGTAACCGACACAACGTCATCTCCAAAAGTTTCAGCCTCACATGCTGTGTAGCAGTACAGAATCTGTACTCGTCCGCTATTGATATGCGGAGCCAGCATCTCATGCAGCACCGCTAGTGATACGCGCGGTTCATGACTGATTCGGCTGACGATTGCGTTACCGGGATTGAACGGCTTATAAGGATCGACCGAATCTGCAATCGGCATGACACGGCTATAATAGTCGCGGACTTGTTGTCTAAATCGGCGATAGCTCGCTGTACAGCCGAATTCTTCTATCCAAGGATGCTCATCCGGCGGAACGGCCTGGCTCGTCAATTGACCGCCGATCCAATCCGTCTCTTCCGTCATAATAACCGTCTTCCCCATCTGTGCGGCTGACAGCGCGGCCGCGCAGCCTCCTGTGCCTCCGCCAATAATAATGACATCTGCACACATCGTATTCCTCATATCACAATCTCCCTCTCCAGGCTTTTAATGATATCTGGCTCATGATTTCTATTCACAACCGTTTCTCTGCAGCGTTGCCGTACAGATCTTGCTTGCCATTATCTTCACCTGCAATACGGCTGTCCTGATTGATCTCAACTAGCTCGTACAAATCGGAATATACGATATCCGATGCCGCGCCATACAATAGTAGGGCAACGGTTCGCAGTGGAGCAGCTATTAACTAACATCATATCTTCCAGACACGCCGCGATAACATAACTTCTCTCACATATTGGAATCTGTTCAGCACCGAAATTCAGAACGCCGCCCCAAGACCATATAGAGCATCACATATCTATCCGATCTCTTCGTAAACGCTTGCAGTTCTCCGTGGAAACAGCTGCCCTTCACTTGATCCATAACTAGCTTCCCCATCATTTAAGGACGTTCCAAATACCTGCGATCAAATACGATATCTTGCTTCATATGGATTGGAATGTCGTCATCCATCCGTTATCTGGATATGACCTTATCCGAATCGTACCTTCCTTATGAAGGATGATAGACTTGGAATCAGGCTTGTTCCATGAAAACTTTCCATACGGCGAAGCCCATATGGCGTCCATCCCGTCAGACTGATCAAAAATAGGTAACTATACTATCTGTATCTAAGGAAGATATCACATATTCATTATCCTGTGAATGGATATATTGTCAAATATACCAACATTATGGTGTCGCTTTCAAATAAAAAGAACTCCCAAATCCCCACAATGAGAGGATCTAAAAGCTCCAGTTAGCATCAAGTTGTTAAAGGCTTTTTGCATTCAATCAAGTATAATGAAGATAATCAAGTTTAGAGGAGCGTCATGATTCTATGGCTGTAACCATCAAAGATATAGCTAAAATATTGAACATTTCACATACAACCGTATCCCGAGCACTTAACGACAGCCCGCTTATTAACGAAGATACGAAGACCAAGATTAAAGCGCTCGCGAAAGAACTGAACTATGTGCCGAACTATAACGCGAAGAACTTAGTCCTCAGCAAATCGCATAATATCGGTCTATTCTTCTCTACGATGAATCAAGAGACTTCTCACAGCTTTTTCTTTGAGACCGTAAGAGGGGTAAACAATATCATTAGAGAAAACTACAATCTGGTCGTGAAATCGATCGATCACTATAACGACAACTATACAACTATCGATTCCCAGCGTTTCGATGGGATCATTCTAATGAGTCAGAGCGAGCAGGACAATTCATTCATCTACCATGTGATTAGCAAGAAAATCCCTCTCGTGGTGCTGAATCGAGAAATCAATGAAAGTCAGTTGATCAACATCCTGCCTGCGGACCGAAAGGGAGCATACGATGCGGTCAGTTATCTGATCGCGAAGAGGCATAAGCGCATAGCATTAATTGAGGGCAAGAGCGGCTTTAAGGCGGCTGAAGAACGTAAAGAAGGATATATGAGAGCGCTGATGGACAACCACTTTCCTGTTGAAGGTGACATTATTATAAATGGAAACTTCACGATGCAGAGCGGCTATACCGCGATGCGGCAGCTGCTTCAGATCTCGAATCGCCCGACAGCTGTATTCTGCTGCAATGACGAGATGGCGGTTGGAGCTATGAAGGCTATACATGAAGCTGGCCTGCACATTCCGAACGATATTTCAATCATGGGCTTTGATGACAGCCCTTATGGCTCATACTTAACCCCTTCGCTCTCGACCGTCAAACGATCGATCTGCAATGTCAGTGAAGAAGGTGCGAAGAGACTGCTGACGATTATGGAGCAGCAAGGTTATCCTGGAGAGAAGATCTACATAGGTACGGAAATCATTGAACGAGCATCTGTTGGCGAGCTCGCTTAAGATTGGAGGCGGGAGGAATGGCGGAGATTGCGGGGATGGCAGACTCGCGGACACACGATCCCTTATTTGCTGACATTACCGCTTATTCGACGAGCTAACGGACCGTGGAGCCGTTATTTGCTCCAAATCAACCGAAAATGACTCCATCCGAAGCAAATAACGGATTCTGTGTCCGCCAAACTCCAAATTTGCTCGGTAATCCTCAAATAGCGGATTCTCTGTCCACTTCAACCGAGTAAGCTACCTCGCTGCTGCCTCTACTCGCGCAGCATATAAAAGAGCCCTTTCCCTGCATCCATTCTGCTGTTGAGATTCAGCCATACGCATGGGAAAAGGCTCTTCAATTACAACAAGCTATCGTTGAATCTTATACCCTTCGGAATTAAACGTGTCCTCAACCTCGGTAACAGCCGCAATAAGTGCATCACCTGGAATCGTATGTTTGATCGCCGCTGCTGCAGCACCGTACTCCACCGCGTAAGCGAACTCTTTTCCCGTAAGGTATGCATATAACACACCCGCAGCGTACGCATCGCCAGTTCCGACTCGATCGATTATATCGAGATCGTATGCCTTGGAACCATACAGCACCTGTCCATTGAACAGCACACCCTGATAACGATTCCGCGACGACGAGATCATCTCGCGAATGCTGCAAGCCATTAACTGAAGCTGTGGATATCGAGCCATTAATTTACGATATAGATGCTCGATATAGGCAGCCTCCTCGCCTTTCACAAGCTCGAAGTCAGGCTCTATACCCAATAGATTCGTCATATCGAGATGCCCTGCAAACAGCACATCCACCGAATCCATTATTTCGATTATGCCTGCCCGCGCTTCTTCAAGCGTCCACA
This sequence comes from Paenibacillus sp. EB106-04-04-XG159, assembly GCF_058791835.1. Classification (NCBI taxonomy): domain Bacteria; kingdom Bacillati; phylum Bacillota; class Bacilli; order Caryophanales; family Paenibacillaceae; genus Paenibacillus; species Paenibacillus sp. EB106-04-04-XG159. Next base: position 125,977 of record NZ_JBYTDY010000003.1, read on the forward strand.
GCTTGCTTCGATAATTAACGTCGAAGCTCACGGGAATGCCCTTGCGCTTAGCCGCCGCAATGAACGCTTTCGCGATCTTACTCGCATGCTCGCTAATTCCGAGCGTTATGCCCGACACATGAAACAAGGAGGCTCCTTCTAGAGCGCGTTCGATATCAAACTCCTCAACCCGCACCAGCGCAACTGCCGAATTCGCGCGGTCATAGATCACTTTGCTCGGTCGAATCGAATACCCTTGCTCTAGATAATAGATTCCTATTCTTCCTTTGCCTTGAACGACAGAAGAAGTATCTATTCCCGCAGATCGCAGAGCCTGAATCGCACTATCTCCAAGGGTATCCGCAGGGACCTTCGTAACATAAGAAGTTGGGAGCCCCCAGCGACTCAGCGCGGTCGCAACATTGGCTTCGCTTCCGCCGAAGTGTACGTCGTAAGACTGACTTCCCGGGAATCGCTGATAAGCTGGCGGCGAGAGACGAAGCATCAGTTCCCCGAAGGTTACGATGCGATTCATGCGATCCCCGCCTTAAGCTTGCTCCTCGCTTCGTTCACTTTCGCGACAAATTGCTCGGCTGTCGCTCGAATCTGTTCTGGGCTGCCCTTCGTCAATTGGCTGCCTGCACCAACCGCTGTGACGCCATTGCGTATCCATTCGCCGATATTGTTCAAGTCGACGCCGCCAGTCGGCATGATTTGCGCGTGAGGAAGCGGCCCTTTGATGTCCTTCACGAAGGAAGGGGAGTATGCGCTGCCTGGGAACAGCTTGATCACATCACAGCCGGCCTTCATCGCGCGAACGATATCCGCAATCGTTATGCAGCCCGCCATATAAGGAATCCGGTACAGATTGCACATCTCCGCAACCTCCTGATCGAAATAAGGAGACACGACGAATTTCGCGCCTGCCAAGATCGCGATTCGCGCCGTCACCGCATCCAGAACCGTGCCTGCGCCAACGATCAAGCTTGGCTCCTCCATGTTTAACTCGCGGATGACCTCCGTTGCGCCAGGAATCGTATACGTGACTTCAATAAGCGGAATTCCCCCTTTCGCACATGCGATTGAGATCTGCTTCGCTTCCTCCACCGTATTCGCTCTCACGATCGCAACTACTCCGATCTGTTCAACCAGCTGCAGCACTTCGTATTTGTTCAACACTATTCCTCCTCTATTTATGCAATAGGGGCAGTGCTCTCATGTTAGGGTTCAGCCCCACGGTGTTCGTAAACGATCGTTTATACTTCACATTATCTACTTAGCGATTGCGTTCCCGTTCAAGTGAATCCCATATCCCCCACAAATACATGATGCCGAGCGCGCGATCATACAATCCGTAGCCTGGACGGCATTTCTCATTCCACAGATGTCTCCCATGATCCGGACGAACATAACCGTTAAATCCGTTCTCGTGATAAGCCTTCACAACATCGGTTATATCGACTGAGCCGTCGCATGCGCGGTGCGATGTTTCTATGAAATCCCCATTCTCATAGACGCGCACGTTGCGAATATGCGCGAATGGAATGCGGCTTGCATATGTTCTAATGATATCAGCCACATCATTATCCGGATTAGCGCCCAGAGAGCCTGTACACATCGTCAAGCAGTTGGACGGGCTGTCCACGAGATTCAACATGCGCTGAATATTGGCTTTACCCGTAATGATTCTTGGCAATCCGAATATCGGCCACGGCGGATCATCCGGATGGATCGCCATCTTGATGTCATGAACCTCTGCCACAGGAATGACCTGTTCCAAGAAGTATTGCAAGTTGTCCCACAGATCCTCAAGGGAAACATGCTTATACTTATCAAACATCGCGGTCAAATGCCGCAAGCGCTCGGGCTCCCAGCCTGGCATCGTAAATGCTAAATTGTCCGCCACTTTACGCACCAGATCCATCGGATCCATATCGTCAACGATCGCTTTTTCGAAAAATAGTGCCGTTGAGCCGTCCTCCATCTCCTTGAACAGCTCCGTGCGCGTCCAGTCGAACACGGGCATGAAGTTATAGCATATGACTTTAACTCCGGCTTGGCCCAGCTTCTCAATCGTGCGTTTGTAGTTCTCGATATATCGATCTCGTGTCGGCAAGCCTAGCTTAATGTCCTCATGCACATTTACACTTTCGACGACATCCATGTGGAAGCCATGCTTCTCGATGTTAGCCTTCTCCGCCATAATGCGCTCGAGCGGCCACTCTTCTCCGGCAGGCATATCGTGCAGCGACCACACGATCCCTTCTACGCCTGGAATCTGCCTGATCTGATCAAGAGTTACGGAATCATTGCCTTCGCCATACCAGCGAAACGTCATTCTCATCGCGCGCGCCTCCTCATATATAACACGTATACAATCAGAAGAATCTATGAGTTCTACTTCTTTACATACCTCCAGAAATTGTTGGATAACAGATCTTGAACATCCCGCTCAATCTCATGCTCCTCTAATTTCCAGCCTGTCCGCATGATATCCTCGTACTTGGAGGTCAACACGTTAGCAATCATTTCGCGTGAATGACTCCATTTATACAGCAACTGCTCCAATACCCGACTGTCCGAATGCTGAGGAATAACGCTCGTGCCAAGCAGCTCCAAGCGCATCGCGGTCATTTCCTGTATCATGGACGGCACATTCAAGAACCACCAGCAGCCGAATACCATCAGATTGCGGAACTTGCGAGCCAGCACTGCCAGTTCATGCTGATTCTCACGTGCCAGCATCGTGACCAGGAATCGGTTGTGCGGAAAACGGCGGCATAGTCGTTCAACCGTCTCAATATCAGAACGTCCAAGCATATCCCCGGCTAGTCGAAGCTCCGGATTCACATTCCGCTTGACGCCGATCATAAGCGCCATCGGGATATCAACCGCCGAGCACGCAGGCATGATGCAGCGATCGATCAGCAGCGATCTCGTATCGTCAACAGGGTAAGCGAAGTCGCTCGGCAGTGAAACGGCCATATATAGCGCGTCCATTCGCCGCGCCCAATCGGTTAAGAAGCGGACAATCTCAGCGAGCGCATCAGTATCGTCAGCTGTAATCCGCTCCTTCACAACGTATCCCCATGCTTGCAGCTTCTTGTAGCTGTTAGGCCAGTCGTTCAGCAGCGGATCGATACGCAGTGCGCGATGGAAACGGGCATCCTTTACCAGATCGCCGTCCGTATCAGCCAACCACAGCTCTCGCTCCGCATCATCGAATGGATCGTTGGTCATCACGACGTCCTTGACATTAGCCTTCTCAAGTACGAAGCGAACAACGTCTTCCGTCGATTGATGATCGTACCACTGGCGGTATGCTGCCAAGTCCCTCGTCCCCGTGTCGAGACCGAGCTTCTGCAGCGATGTCAACACGCCGCGGCAAGCCTCACTGTAGGGTGAATGATCGATGAACAGCGTCTGCCATATGTGATCGGCTTGCTCTCGTGCAGATAATGCCCAGTACTCCTCATAGGATAGCGAGGAATGGCGCATCACTTCCGAGGTCAAATAATGGTATGTTAGCTGCTCATCCATACCATATAGCAGTAGATTGTTGAATGATGGCGCATACAAATGCGTATGCATGTCTGTAACTGCTGTCTGTTTCACGGTTCTGAACACAAATGGTTTCAGATCGGATGCATTGGATATGACCATATCAATATGAACCTCCACCAGTGCGTATTTTGTAATGTTAACGCGTGCATTTTTCTTAATGAATATATATGTAAATAAGCCTTCTATCACTTAGTCATAAATGTATACCATATTACACACGTTAACAATGTATAAAAAATATTACTTCCTATCTTAACTGTTATTCTGCAAGTTCTCACAATATGCGAATATCTCTGATCGCGTCATGCGAATTGCATTTGACAACCTATTTTTGTGGTTTACTAGTGAATTCCAATCCCTTTTGCTAGAAGGATGTGATACAATGGCACAATGCGAGGCGTACTGAAAGGAGGACCTAATATGCTAGCTATAGTCTACGATCTGGAGATGACCGTCACTCGCAAGAAAGGGCAAATCTCTGAAATTATTGAGATCGGAGCCGTAAAGGTAACGGAAGAAGAAGGCCGACCGGTTATTATAGATCGATTTCAAGCGTTTGTGAAACCGTCCCTGACCCCAAAATTATCGCGCGATACAACCGCATTTACAGGCATAACCCAACAAGATGTGAATCAGGCGGACGGCCTGCAGGACGTACTGGATCAGTTCATCGCGTGGATCGATACGGATGAATATGCGCTGTGCTCCTGGGGTTTGGACGACAAGATCCAATTTGTTAAAGAATGCCGGATGAAGAAGATCCCGCTGCACTGGCTGCGCAACTGCAATAATCTGCAGAAGCCCATCTCTACACTGATGGGACGCACAGGCAATCAACAGATTGGCCTCAAGCCAGCCCTGGAAGCTCTGAACATCGAATTTGTCGGTTCTCAGCATAGAGCCATCGATGACGCGTACAATACTGGGCTTGTATATTTACACTTTGCCGATCGAATTGAATTGCAGCGCAATGAAACATCCGATCATGCCGAGTATGAATCCAATCTCATCTATCAAGACACGTCTGATGAAGATACAGACAAGAACAACCCCTTTGCATCGCTCGCGATGCTTCGCTTCAATAACCCGGGCAACAGCATGGACCGGTAGTTCATAATAATAAGTTATCATTCTTATCGTATGATGAACTGCCGGCCCCTTGGGGTCGCCCTTGCTTTATTTAAGACTCAACTCTTCCCACTCTACCCCGTTTGGCATCACTTCGCGCACTTTATCACGCACATGTTTATCCATTTGCATTTCCTTTCCGAGTATCGCCACGACCCCATGATCTTCACGCGAACGAATTAATCGTCCGATTCCTTGTCGCAGTCGAAGCAGCATGTAAGGCATATCAACTTCTTCATAAGGTGAAGCGGAGGCTCGACGTTTGGCCGTATACACGGGATCATGCGGCGGGAACGGCATGGACCAGACGATTACATTGGATAGAGACGGTCCTGGAATATCCAATCCTTCCCACAAGGTAACGGCACATAATATGCTATGCTCATCCTGCTGAAAGGCGGATATGATATGACTTATTTCTCGATCGCCTTCATACCAGAACTTTAGATCTCGGACATCCGGATGGTCTGTGATGAGCTGCTTGAATACCGCCATCTCCTCATGGCTTGGAAACAGGATCAGCGCTCTGCCTTCCGTTTGCTTAAGAAGCTTGATGGTGAGCTTGAGCTTGCTCTCAATTGACCCATCGCTTGCTGCCGGAGGAATGAAGAGCTTCATCTGCTCGGCATATTCATAAGGCGATTCTACGGAAAATGACAAATAGTTCTCGATCCCCAAGCTGTCTGCTACATAATCAAATGAACCGTCAAGCGACAACGTAGCGGAAGAGAATATGATCGGCTTCTGCTGCGAGAACACGCGCTCCTTCAGCACTTCCTTGACGAGTCTTGGCATAATGACCAGCGTCAGACCGGATGAATCTTCTGTAAGCCATGAAATCAAGCCTTCGGATTGGCCGAATAAGCTCAGCGCGAGTCCCATCATCTCCAGGTGCTCCTCGACGATTCGCAATTGATAGCTGTCGATTGAATACAGTCCGCTCTCAAATACGAGCTCTTCCTCAATCGCAGCAATCATCTCGCGGAATCGGTTCATATCCGAGAGCAAAGCTTCATCGTAAAGAATTTCTTTGCGGTCAGAGCCCGCAATATGCTGACTTTGACGGCTAAGCCGCTCGAATAGGCTGTCGCTGTGCATGATCGCTTCGTCTACTGCAACGGCAAGCTCTTCCCGCACTTCACCTTGGAGTAATCGAGAAACAATTTCCTCAAATGCCGAGTGTTTAAGCTTGTACGTCAATGCTTTCTGTGCAGCCGCTTCCAGCAGATGGCCCTCGTCAAAGATGACTGAGCTATGCTCTGGCAAGAGCGGAAGCTGTCCTTCACGCTTGCGGCCCTCATAAGTCCACACATGCTCCATATAGAAATCATGCGAGCATATAATGAGATCCGTTGACTTGCGGTAATGTTCCCGCGATAACGTCTGCCCGCAGCGATGGCGCTTATCACACACGAGACAATCCTGGAATGGATCCCAGCCGATTCGCTTCCACTGCTCATCATTCAGATCCGGATATTCCTTGCGATCCCCATACGGATAGAAGGATTGCATCGTGCCTGGCGAGTAGACGAAGTCTGGAAGCTCCGCCTTGATTGCGAAATACCGCTCATCGTCTTCCCCTTGGCCGCTAATCTGATCCAGCTTATTCAGACATACATATTGATCAGGCGATTTTCCTAATCGCGCGTCGATCTGCAGATCCAAGTGACGCGCCAGCTTGGCGATATCACCTTCCGGCTTAACCAGCTGCTCGATTAGCGATTCGTCCGCACAGGCGATGATCGCCGGCTTCCGGCTCTGTCTGGCATAGCACGCGGCATACAAGAGATAGGCCAAGGTCTTGCCAGTACCGACACCTGCTTCTGCAAATATCGTACTTTTCTCCGCAAATGCCCGCTCCAACTGAAATGCCATAAAAATCTGCTCATCGCGTACTTCAAAGCCCGCTTCAGGCAATAAGTCATAGAATACATCTGCTATCCAGTCGCTCACCTGCTGATGAAAGGATTCGGACGGATTATATGCAAAAGGGTATCGTTCCACTACTATTCTAGCCTCCAATAAGACTGTACTTGATTACTACAATCGATTCTTACTTCATAAGCATGCTCCATATCAATGCATGTCCAAACCACTATTATTGCATACAATGATTTCAAAGTGCTACAAAAATATATTCCTAGTTCATGGAAATAAAAAAAGCAGACCACCTGAATAAGCTTCAGATGGCCTGCTATTGATATTACAACTCTAGACTGCGTTCATATCCTGCGGATCCGGTCCAACACGCTTGTCTTGGTTCAAGCTGCTAACTGCTTCCATATCTTCATTCGTCAATTCAAAGTTGAATACATCGAAGTTCTCGCGGATACGAGCAGGCGTAATCGACTTCGGAATCACGATATTGCCAATCTGCAGATGCCAGCGAATGATGACTTGCGCTGCAGTCTTATTGTACTTGCTCGCGATTGCAGCAATCTGCTCATCCTGCAGGATGTCTCCGCCTTGCATCAACGGACTCCATGCTTCCAGAACAATATCATGCTGCTTGCAGAATTCACGCAGCTCGCGCTGCATCAAGCGTGGATGGCATTCCACTTGGTTCACCGCAGGCTTAATGCTCGTTTCGTTCATCAAGCGCTCCAGATGGTGAATATGGAAGTTCGATACACCAATAGCGCGGACGCGGCCATCAGCATACAGTTGCTCCAATGCTTTATATGTATCAACATACAAGTCCCGCTCCGGTGTTGGCCAGTGTACGAGATAGAGATCAACATAATCCAGTCCAAGCTTGCTCGCGCTTACGTCAAATGCTTTAAGCGTTGCATCATAGCCTTGGTCAGCATTCCACACCTTCGTTGTCACAAAGATATCTTCACGAGCGATCCCTGATTGCTTCAATGCATTGCCTACGCCTTCTTCATTCTGATATACAGCAGCTGTATCAATATGGCGGTATCCCGTTTGCAATGCAGTCAGCACTGCATTCTCCACTTCTTGTCCTTCAGCCACACGCCATACTCCCAAGCCAAGCTGCGGCATACGTACGCCATTGTTCAATGTAATGATCATGATAAACCTCCTAATAAAGTAGGGTTACGTTCTATTCAATATAATATTATATGTTCTCAAATAAATCGAAGCAAATATGCGTTACATCAATACCGACTGCTTCTCACATGCGCGGAATTGTTCTTGATACTCGCTCGGAGTAACACCCACCGACTTCTTAAACGCTTTGCTGAACGAATGAATGGATTGATAATGCAGTATTTCCGCTATCTTGGTTACACTCAGTTGACCAGCCTCCAGCAGCTTCTTGGCTTGAAGCGTTCTTTTGCGTGCCCAATACGTCTGCAGTGTCTCTCCCATCTCTTCTCGAAATACATGCGACAGATGCGAGTAGCTGTACCCCAGTATCTCAGACATATGCTTGAGTTCCTTGATCTTCAAGTTGTGGTCATCCATATATCGAATCATTTGATAGATCAGTTCTTTCTTCGAATCTATAGATGGAGATATGTCCGTCACCTGTTGATCAGGCAATGATTGCTCCGCGCGACAGATACGGATGATGATCTGACGCAGCAAGCTTTCCGCCATAGCGGGCGCGAACAAGTCTTCATTCGCCAGCTCCTTCAACAATTCAACTAATTGATCGTATAGCGTTCCCGTATCTTTCCCTTGCAAGGGGCGCTCAACACTCGAATGCATGCTGTCCACAATTCCTATTTCGATCGGGTTCAACCATTTATCTTGTATGTAAAGTGTAAGGATTCGCATAGGAGAGAATGTGATGCTGTTCGTCAATCTCCACTTCGATGGAGCATCTACAAGAATATACTCCTGTTCATTCAAAACCCATTCCTCATCTCCAATGGACAGTACACCCGCTCCAGAAACCATGTAGATCAATAGATATTCACTTTTCCTCAATGGATGCCCTTCCATTTCATCAATTAAGCAAATATCCATCGCTTGATTAAGGATCGTATGACCTAGCTTGAGCGGGCGTTCCAAGTAGCTATATTCGAACACAACTTGTTTATTGCGAAGATCAGATATGAAAGCATCCATCCTATCCCTCCTTTGGTTTTTACTGTTATTTTGTTCGACGCATCCTAGCCCGAAAAGGTTTCTGTCTAACTGCTATTTCAAGCTGCATTTCGTACAAATGTCCTGTTTCGACAGCATCTTTTGTTCGTTTGCGTCGAATATTCAGTTAATTATCCTTATTCGATTTCTCGATAAATCGGTACTAAAGGCCCGCAACTTTAATAAACACAAAAAATCCGGAAAAGACATTCGTCTCTTCCGGATTGCTTGCTCATTACTTGAATACGTCTTCGAATAGGTTGTAGATCATCATCGCGCTCTCTGCTCGAGTTGCAGTAGCTTTCGGCTCAAATTTACCGTTTGGATTGCCTTGAACCCAGCCTTTGCTTGCCGCGATGCTCACTGCTTCTTGTGCCCAACTGCTTATCGCATTAGCGTCTTTAAACTTCTGCTTTAGATTAACTTCCTTACCATCTGACTTTGCATCGGCAGCTCTCACGAGCATCAAGATCATCTGCTCACGCGTAATCTGCGCGTTAGGCGCAAATGTGTCCGCTGACAAGCCTCTCGTTACATCAGCCGCATAAGCTGCTGCTACCGCTTCCGCATACCATGCGTTATCACTGACATCCTTGAACTTTGTCTTCACATTAGCAGGCGCCTTCAACTCGAATGCTCTCGCCACGATAGCCGCGAATTCTGCGCGTGTGATGAGGCCATTCGGGCGATACTGTGTATCGTTAACGCCATTGACAATGTGCTTAGCAGTTAAGGTGCGAATCGCCATCGAAGCCCAGTGGCTGGATGGGACATCTGTGAATGACTTATTAAATTCATTTATTGCATATTCACCATTGCTTTGAAGGTTTGCTGTCAGCATATTGCCGCTGCGCTTACCGCCAACAAATGCGTTTGCTTTGTCTTTAACGATTGAATAGATACCGAGGAATCGAGCATCTTTGCCTGTTGGAATCGGCATTAGCAGTTGGACTTGCTTCGAGTAGTCCTTATACGCATGTACTTTGCCGTTCTTCTCGATAACCGCCAGCTCGACCAGTACTGCTCCGTCCGTCGTAGGCTTCAACGTAATGGAGAAATAGTCGACCTTATCGGCCTTCAGCTCCAGTTTATCCAGCATATCTTTAAGCATGCTTGCAGGTATTCTTAAAGTTGCTTCATCTCTCACAACTTCCAGTATACCATCCGCTAACCACTCGATAGCACCAACAGGTACCAGCAACTCATGCTTGCCTTTCTCGAATGTAATGCTGGCTACACCATTCTTAAGCTGAAGCTGTTCTTTGGTTGCTTTCTGCTTGGCGCTATTGTCTACTGGAGGGAACCAGCCCCCACCGCCGCCAGTGTTTCCACCTTCAACGGTCAGTTCAAAAGTTGCTTTGGTATCTTCATATACAGCTTGAATTACTGTCTTGCCGTTGGCAGCGCCTGTTACCTTGAGTCCATCAATCTTGACGTTATACGATGGATTTGCTGTTAATGTAACGCCTTCCTTGATCTCTAACGTCTTCCGATCTTCGCCAATCCAATAATCGGCGTATACTGCCGCATAAACGGATTCTTGAACGGAGATCGTAGTCTTAGGAAGCGTAATTTTCAAGGATGCAATGAGGTCTTCCGTGCTGTTGCTGACCTTAACATTCAGCTTCGCCTGCTTCTCACCGTAAGTTACGGTAACAACAGTGTCGCCTTCTTTTACAGCCTTAACTTGGTTGCCGTTAATTTCAACGATGCTCTGCGGGGATGCTTCCAGTTTAACGAAGGAAGAGATGTCCTGCAGAACTGGGCCATATACAGCCTGCGTAACGACTGTGTGCTGTGCTCCTTCTTGAAGTCGCACATTTTCCTTATCCAGTTGGATGCCTTTAAAGGCATGAACCGTGACTGCTGGAACGTCAACTGCTTGACCTGAACCGAGTCCCTTTGCATAAGAAGAGACTTTATATTCATGTTTTCCGACAGCAGGCTCTTTAATGAGCAGGGATACTACCTCATCTCCCTTCCCTTCGTCTTCCGCAACAAGCACTCCATTCTCAGTTACTTCGATGATCGCATCCTGCTCGGCTTTAACTTCAAGCTTGAAGTTAGAACCAGCGGCAAGATCTGCTGCTTTAACAGGATACACGACTTCTGTAACTGGCAGCTCTGCTTGATCAACTTCAATGGATACAGTTACATCATCAATATAGAATAATGCCGTATCTTCAGCAGCGCTGGAGAAAAGTATTCTCATCGATTGCGCGCCAGCTGGCGCGGTAGTCGTAAGCTCGACAGCTTCCCAGTCATTTGAAGGACCGTCCACCACTGTGCTCAACGTCTGATCATTAACAGAGATGACATCTCCATTGTTATCAAGGTATTGAACTTCGAATGCTATCTTATTGCTATTCTGTGGCTGCTCTGCATTCGGTGTTGATGTAGGATTAAAAGCATAGAAGTTAGCACTAGTTACATATTCTCTCCCCGGCAGTACGTCGATCTTATCGGATTGCAGTGAAGCCTTAGCTGTAGTGCTTGTGTCTTTCAAATGTAAGCTCTTGCTGCCTGATTTAAATTTCTCGGATGATACCTTTAGCGATGATTGCTCATCTTCTTGACTTGTTACTTCCCAGCCAGGAATCTTATTCTCACTGTCCGTCTCCTCAAATCCGCTGTTGCTAACCTTCAAGAGCGATTTCACATTAGCTTGCTGCTCTTCGGCGAAGACAGGTTGCACGCCCCCGAGTCCCAGCACGTTCATGCTAATCATGGCTACGGCTAGTGTCGCAGACAATCTTCGTTTAAACAATGATGAACTCTCCTTTCAAGTACTAAATGTAGTTAGGCCGATTCTGCCTAGACATCAGCTCTCCCACTATTGTATTGGAACTTTTTTCATATGTATTTGTCCTTCGTAACAGTCGATGTTGTTCAAAGTAGCAGTGATTGTGTTCCCCAACCTCTGCACACAGCAAAACAAGCCGAACCATTCGGTTGCGGCTTGCAGCTGGGTAAGCAAACAGATTGTTAAGACTGTTCGCTGATTCGAGTTGGAGGATTGCCGGTAACACCAGGATATTGGTATACAAGCGGCTCATCAAACGTGACGTAGTCAAGATTGATCATCAGCAGCAATATACGTTGACCTGTTACAGGATCGCTAATAATGATATGATCGCGCCCAGCAGCTTCAATCACGCCTTTGAATATTTTGGCATTCCACTGCGAGTTGTTCTCATAGGTCATGTAGAAGGTACCTACTTTGCCTAAGTTCAGACGCAAAATATTTTCGACATATGACTGCTCAAAGCTAGGTCCTGGAACAACAGTGCCGCCTGGCATGATATAATCACCGCTGGTTGCTTGCGGAGGCATAGTTCCTGTTTGCATTTGAGGCTGCATCTGCATCTGCATCTGTGGATGCATTGGCATTGGCATTGGCATTGGCATATGTGGATTTGGCATATTTGGATTTGGCATATGATGATGCATTGGCATTGGCATCTGTGAACCCATCATTCCTTGCTGAACCATACCGCTTGGCTGTGAATACATTGGCATACTGCCACCTCCCGCTCTACCGCTGCAATTGCAATTTCTTAAATGTGCTCCCACGAATCCGCCGCCTGCTTGCTGCACCGGAAAATTGTAGGTCATGTAAGACATTGTTGCTCTCTCCTCTCAGCACTCTGCTGTCTCTTGTTTTTGGTTACACCTTATCAACACAATGCCGCATGTTAGGAAACATGCGATTAAAAACTATAAACTCGCGGGCAATCATCACCAGATGGCGCAAAGAAGCAGTGAGCTTTGAAACGTCCTGTATTTGCTTGATCGTACCAAGTTGGCGGACAGTCACCCACAGGTCGAAAAAACCATAATGCATTATTAGCAGGCCATGTGCGCTCGCCATTGATCGCTCTAGTCGCAAGGCGAATTTCCCGCTCTCTGGCACTTTGATAAAAATAGCTTTTCTGAACTGCTTCAAATCCTCCCGGACTCTGATAAACCATATCCGGAATGCTGCGTATGCCTATAAAGTCCAAACAATCGCCTAAGACTCGATTAACGCCTACATTGCCAACCATCAGCATCCCCATCTCGCCTTCGCCTTCAGCCTCAGCCCGCATCAGACGCGCCAACAATTTGGTGTCTTCCGAATTCGTTTTAATTACTGCCATGTCGCTCATTCCCCCCTTTCACACGATACCAGTATATGTGTATACGCCTATTTGGTTACAGCAACTTCATTCAGCATGGAGCAGCTAACGTTCAAGATTCCTTTGTTCATCAGGCAGGCAGCCCACAATGAATAAGGCGGATTGCTGGAATGTGACATCCATGCAATCCGCCTTTATTGGCAGTTCTTCGACTTTGTGTTATCCGTTATGCGTTTGAGCTGTAACGCTTTGTACTTGTCCAGAAGACTGGTATTGATTTGGAACAACATTTTGATGCGCGCCTTGGGTCTGTGCAGTTACACTTTGAACTTGCCCAGCTGGCTGGTAGTTCGAATAAGCTCCAAGCTGATAGCCGCCAAACGACTGAGTCGCTGCGTTCGAATAGTTATTTGCTGCTTCATTCGTATAGCTGTTGTTCGCTGCGCTTGTATAGCTGCCGCTAGCTGTGTTCGCGAGGCTGCTGTTAGCAGCGTTCATGTAGCCGCTGTTTGCTGCATTTGTATAGTTAGCTGCTACTGCATTCGTGTAGCCGCTGTTCGCTGCATTTGTATAGTTACCTGCTGCCGCATTCGTGTAGCCGCTGTTTGCTGCATTTGTATAGTTACCTGCTGCCGCATTCGTGTAGCCGCTGTTTGCTGCATTTGTATAGTTACCTGCTGCCGCATTCGTGTAACCGCTGTTTGCTGCATTTG